>VGJU01000094.1 GCA_016867335.1 Candidatus Zixiibacteriota bacterium
TGGAATCCCGTGAACAACACCCTCCGCCTCTGCCAACAAGTCGAAAATCTCGATGGCCCGGTCTTTTATCGATGGGTTGAGACCGCTGGTTCGAATTAGACCCACAAGTTCCGCAAGGTGACGATGGCCGTCGTGGGGGTGCGTATGTTCGTGGGTATGCGGGTGGGCATGGGCAACGTCGTGGTCGTGCTCCTCAAGAACCGGCTCGTCCGGATGGGTATGGACATGTCCGTGATCGTGGGGGGGATGACCGTGTCCGTGCGCGGACGGAGGAAAGGTATGATGCGCCGCATGGTCATGGACGGTTTCATGCGAAGACGCATGAAACGGCGTATCGTCACCCGGCCCCTCGACCACCTCCACACCGGGCGCGGTCTCGATACGTACATCGATTTTGACACCGGCGATTTCGTGTTTTCTGACAACGCGCCGCTCGATCCGGTATCCGTCGACCGGAAGGGTGTGCAAGTGTTCGCGCAAGGTCTCGAAATCCGCCCCGGCATCTACGAGCGCGCCAAGTATCATATCCCCGCTGATACCTGAAAAACAGTCGAAATAGGCTATTTTCATCGAAGTCCTACGCAAAAGAGAGGGTTGTCGGTCGAACGGGTACAACATATCACGAAGGCATGGCGCTGCCAAGCTATTTGTTGAAGACGGTCAAAGACAAGGGAGAAATGAAAAACGGGCGGATACAGGCAAACACAAAACGTATCAAACAAAAATCCGGCATCCCAAAAAGCCGGATGCTGGACGGAAAACAAAAGACACGGTTTTTTCGTATCCCGTGCGCGAAGGGTTGAGACGTCGCTTGGTGTTTTTAGGGCTTCTTACCGATCTGAAACGAATAGGTTCCGGTTTGCTTGCCGCTTTGTTCGGCGACGATCGCCCAGCGAACGGTGTATTGGCCGGGGCCGGTTTCCCGGAGAAGAATCCCCATGTTTTTATGATTCTCGGAGCAGAAAGGTTTTCCATCATCTACACGAGTGCTGTCCGAAGCAAAGACTTGCAGACTGCTTTGGGCGGGGTCGATCTTTTCCGTAAAGAAAAGCGTTACCCGTTTGGGCGTTTTGTCCAATACATCGTTCGAACCCGGAACCCCGTTGCGAAGTATCGTCTGCGCCGACAGCACTTGCATGACCGCCGACATCAACAACAGGGCAAATGCCGCCCCGAAACCATATTTTACAAACGTTTTCATGGGGATATTGTCCTTTCTAAAACGGGGACCCCCGGTCTTTGCGTACCCACTTACGGCTGGGCCGGTTCCGCTTTTTTCAGTTCCAGCGCCACCAGCAGGGCATCACCGTCGGTTTTGGCGATCTTATGTTTTTCAAGCGTCGCTGCAAGTTGGCGCGTTACGCCCTGAATCCCTTCTTCCGACACGTGCATGGTGCTCAGGCTTTCTTTGAGCGATTTGCCCGCAAAATCCGTCTGCCCACCCGCCGCTTTGGCAATCTGACCGGCAAGGTCTTTTTTCCACTGCATCTGATCGGTTTTCTCGAAAAGCTTTTTCAGTTTGTCGTCCGCCATGACCATAGCGACAAAATCCCCTACGATCGTAGCCACTTTTTCCTGTCCTCCCAACCGAGCAAACAGATTGGGCGCTTCCTCCTCCGCCATCTCCCATTCCATGTCCGGATCGTCGTGCTGGGCAAAAACCGGGGCGGCGTTTGCCATGAAGAGGACAGCGGTGCAAGAGGCGACAAGCATCGAAAGGCGTTTCATAAAACCCTCCATTAAGCGACACGACCTAAGCCGTGAGTTGCAAGCCGCCTGCTTTAGCGGGCGGTAGTTGACGTCCATGTGTTTTCCGTTCCCCGTATCTATCCGGGCCAAATAATATATACAACAAAAAACGTCGTATCCTTCAAAATTCGGGTGGGTCTTGCATACCCCAGCCCAAAAACCCTCAGCCCGTATATACGACCGGATAGGGTACTGAGTTCCCGGTCAGAGCAGAAATTTTTCTATCACGAACGCGACCCCCTCCTCGTCGTTGGACGGCGCCACCACGTCGGCAACGGCCTTGACACCATCCGGTGCATTGCCCATCGCCACCCCAAGCCCCGCATACTGGATCATGTCGAGGTCGTTGAAATTGTCGCCGATACCGATCATGGCCTCCGGGGCTATCCCAAACGTCTCTCCAAGCAGCGAAAGTGCCTGCGCTTTGGATGCTTGTAGGGGAACCACTTCCAGAAACCAATAGGTTTCGGCGATCGTGCTGTGCGAGAGAATGACACCGGTTTCCGGCCATCGCGTCTCCACTTTCTCGCGCAGGGAAGCTATGGCGTCCTGTCGTCCGGCGACTCCAATCTGAGCGAGATCGGAAAGCGGCGCATCTCGGACATCTTCGATCATGCACGCCCTTTCTCCGCTGGCCTCGATATAGCGTCTGCGCCATTCGTTTTCGGTACGCGGCGGTTCGTACCAAAAATGGCGGCTTTCCGGCACAGGATCGTAAACAAGCGGATCGAATCCTTCGGCACGGAAATAATCCACGATTTCAAACGCCGGTTCCCGCGGCAGGTTGATCGCGCGCAACATACGACCGTTAAGCGACTCGAAGATCAACGCGCCACTGTGAAACACCAGACTGACGGAGGCAGGCATTCGTTCTGCGATGGGTCGCGCGGAATGAAAACTGCGCCCGGTACACAAGACGATCCGAACACCGGCCGCGACAGCCGCTTCGAGGGCGCACAGGGTACGCGGAGTAACCTGACGCTCGCTGGTAAGCAACGTCCCGTCGATATCGATGGCCATCAGACGATAGGCGGCATCCGGCGTGACACCTGTGTTTTCAGTCTTCATCCTTGATCCTTTAGAATAAACCGCTCGATAAACTTGGCTACCCCGTCTTCGTTGTTTGAATCGGTCGTGTACCCCGCGTGCGCTTTGGTCTCCGGCGTGGCATTTCCCATAGCGACACCCAACCCGGCAACCTTGAGCATGTCGAGATCGTTCAGGTTGTCTCCTATGGCCACGACATCGGAGAGACCCACACCAAGAAGAAGCGCCAATTCTCGAAGCGCCCCTCCTTTGGAAACGCCTGTCGGCGTAAGCGTAAGATGACAGTATGCCCGGTCGATGGGACTTATCTCCAGCGTGACCGTAGTTTCCGGAAGAAGGTTCTGCACCACAGGCGCAAGCGCCCGGATACGCGGGGCAAGATCCGAGATCGCGACCAGCGCCGTATCGCCGTATACGGCTTCCGCTACGTCGGAGACCTGCTGTGCCCGACCGGGGTTGCGGGCTATGTATTCCCGAAACGCCCGGTTTTCCGGATTGGGATGGTCATAGTAAAAATGCCTGCTTTCGGGCAAAGGGCTATATACTACGGGATGACAGCCAAGCGAACGCAACCGATCTACGGCTTTTAGCGCCATTGTCTTGTTCAGATTGCGCAGATAGAGCGCGCGGGGTGGGTGTGTCTGATGGATCAACGCACCGCCGTTGAGCACCAGCGGCGCATTCAGAGGGAGATGCGCTACGATCGGGGCGGACGTGGAGATGCTTCGTCCGGTACACAGGGTAACGTGGACGCCTTGCCGCATGACGGCATGTATCGCCGAGACGGTTCTCGGCGTAATCCGCCGATCGTCGGTGATCAGCGTTCCGTCTATATCGAGCGCAAGCAGGCGACAAGTCATAGGAAGCAACGGAAAACGGTTCAGAGAATCCGACCCGCACCCTGTACGGAGGCGCAGACCATGACCGAAGGAGGCAAATCGCGCGGAACATAGTACCGGGTTTCGACCGCCTCGACAAGCGTCTGTACCGCATCTTCACGGACCAGCACAAGTACGCAGCCTCCCAACCCGGCGCCGGTCAGATTGGCGCCGACGACACCGGAAACCGTACGCGCGATATCGACAAGATGATCCAGTTCTTCGCAACTGCACCGGTATCCGCCGGGTTGACGCCACAGTTCCGCACCGGATCGCCGGATCGGATCGGAAGATTCGGCGTCGGCGACAAGCCGTTGCAGATAGGCGTCCGACGTTCGGTTGTCCCACGGCCGACATACGCCGTCGCCGTCGAACGAAACGACTCGGTCGCCGTCGTGCGAGAGATACATAAGACGCCCTACCGTTTCCATGTTGCCGCTACTCAGATAATCGGCATACACCCGACTCCGCTCGCATTCGGCTATGCCGAAAAGACACACCGCCCGCACACGGTAGCCCTGCGGCGGTTCAGTATGCGTCCTGAACAGATGTTCTAGACGGTCTGCATGGGTCGGAAGCGTTCTGAGCAGGGCGTCTCGCGTAATTCGTTCCGGAAGGTCGGCTACAAGAGCATACAACTCGCCGACACCGATACCTGCGTCGCGGGGATTGAGATCTGGCAAATGTCGCAGACGCTCCGCCAAGAGGGGAAAACGGTGGCGGAGCAGCAAAAGGGCGATTTCATAGTTGGCTACCCGTTCGTTAAACGTGCTTTTGGCCCCGTCCGCTTTGTGTGCCTGACGCAACGAGTTGCATACTACCACTCGATAGTCAGGTGGAAACGGCAGGGCTTCGACGGTCAGCGGAAAAAAGCGAAGCCGGATGAGATGGTCTTTTTTTCCAAAAATCATGGCCGCATGATCTCCCGCGCCGCCCCGCGTTCCGACATACCATTCGCCTTCGCCGTACAGCGTCGTTTTGAGATCGTCGGGTAGAGAAAGACCATTGGCCCACAGAAACGCTTCGCTTGCAGCCACGACCAGCGCGGACGAAGAACTTAGCCCGGCAGCGATCGGGATATTGCCCGAAACCAGCAGATTCATGCCTCTTAGCGAGGTATCCCGAAAATGATCCTGAAGCCTAAGCACCGCGGCCCGGATATAGTTGGACCAGTCACCTTGCGTCGGATGGGTCTGTTCGATATACGCAAGCCAGTTGCCTCGAACTTTTGGCGGCAGGTCCTCACCGATGCTGAACCGCCCGGGAGCAAACCGTCCTTCTTCCTGATCGTGCACCACCACGACATCGTCGTCTCTGCGGCTAACCGCCATTACGATTTCCCGGTCGATGGTTACGTAATTTACATGACCGCCCCGATGATCGATGTGAACCCCTTTTAGGTTGATCCGCGCCGGGGCGCGCACGAGCGTCATACGGTCCTGTGGGCCGTAAATCTTTTCGAAGTTGTCCACCAACGCGCAGTATGCGTGTAACCGTTCGTTTATCCGCTCCGGATCGGGGCCAAATATCGTTTTGAGACGGTTTTGGAGCGCTACGACGTCTTTTAAGGTCTGTGCCGGCAGACCGGCGTCGGGGGATGGGTTCATGGCGGAGCGTCCTGAGAAAACCAGTGCATACAAAAAAACGGAGACCGCATTTCGGGGCGGTCTCCGTCCTCCTGAATCTGATATGGGCGCTAATGGATTCGAACCATTGACCTCCACGATGTGAGCGTGGCGCTCTAACCTGCTGAGCTAAGCGCCCGAACGGTATTTTCGATGGGCCCACCAGGGTTCGAACCTGGGACCGTCCGATTATGAGTCGGATGCTCTAACCGCTGAGCTATAGGCCCCCGGTATCCGCTCGTCCGGCAAATGTGGAAAGCAATATAGGCTGGACCGAACCTATCGTCAAGTGTTTTTCCGAACGGTTCCCGTTGTGCGGACGGTCATTCTGCGGTTCGGCGCAACGCCTGCTCCTCTCTTTTGAGTTGCTGAAGAGCGGCAAGGGTTTCGCCAAGCGAATCGTCGCCGGTCTCTTGCGCCAGATGGATTTTTTTCATGAGTTCGGCCATTTCGCGTTTGAGGCGGTCCCGCTTGATTCGCGCGATATAGTCACGCGCGCGCGACTCCGGGTCTGCGCCGGTATCTTCGGAGGCCGTCAACTCGGATATGATTCTTGCCGTTTCTTCGTCACGTGCCTGATCGATCAACGCCGCCGGCCCGGACGCCCCGTCCCCCTTGAGCGAGTCGAGGCGCTGCTGAAAAATCGTCCGGTACGCATCGCCCGTAAATTCGTCGGGATGTACGAGTTCTTCCGCGATAAAGGCGATCTCGACGTCCTGAAGCATAAGACGGACCAACTCACGTTCCGGATCTTCGAAACGAGTTTTTTGCGAACCGGGAGGTTGGGCGTGTTCTGTCTTTGGACGCCGAAGAATCGGCGCAAGTAGGCTCTGCGGAACCGGAAGTCGGGCATACGATTCTTCGATATAGCGTTCCCGGTGTCGAAGATCGGCCGTTTTGTTGATCAAACCGGCCAATGTCTTGAGCGCTTCCTCCCGAACATCGGCTTGCGAGAGATCAAACTGATCGGCAACAAAATCGGCGATCGAATCGGGGTGTCCGAGCCGCTTTCGAAACGCCTCGCCCGAATGTTTCCGAACAAAAGTATCCGGATCTTCACCCGCCGGAAGCTGCAGGATACGGGTCCACAATCCCGCTTCTACAAGTGGTTCGATACCGCGAAGCGCCGCCCGCGTGCCTGCGGTATCCGAGTCGTAGACCAGCGTAACCTCACGGGCGTAGCGGCCCACAAGCCGCGCATGATCGCGTGTGAGCGCCGTGCCGCAGGTGGCGATCGCCGTATCTATGCCGTGCTGATAAAGACTCAGCATATCCATGTATCCTTCCACAATCACCACGCTGCCTACCCGTCGGATCGCTTCACGGCTCTGATACAACCCGTACACCTCCCGGCTTTTGTGATAGATCGGCGATTCAGGCGAGTTGAGGTATTTGGGTTGATCCTCGTCCGACAGGGCGCGTCCGCCAAATCCCACGACACGCCCCCCCGGTCCCAAGATGGGAAACATGAGCCGGTTGCGAAAGGCGTCGTAGGTCCGCTGATTGCCCGCTTTGGCCAGTCCTGCCTTTTCCAGCCAGTCCGCACCGATGTCCTGCCGACGCGCCGCGTGGATCAGCGTATCCCAGCCTTCGGGCGCATAACCGATCAGAAAGGTGTGGATCGTCGTGTCCGAAAGTCCACGCCGGGCGACATACTCCCGTACCGGGCTGTCCGTCGGACATGAAAGCAACTGCTCGTGAAAAAAACGAGCGGCAAACTGGGTGACCCGCGCCAGGCTCTCCGCTTCGCTGCTCTCACCCTGACCACGCGACGTATCCGGCAACACAATGTTGAGACGCCCGGCGACGTTGCGCACCGCCTCGATAAACGTCATCTTTTCGTGTTCCATCAGAAACGTAAAAACGTTCCCGCCTTTGCCACAGCCAAAACAATGAAAAATCTGCCGCTCCGGGTTGACGCTGAACGACGGCGTTTTTTCATTGTGAAACGGACACAGTCCGGAGTAGTTTTTTCCGGTTTTTTTCAGGGTGACAAAGTCGGATACGACGTCCACGATATCCGCCTGCGCACGGATGGTATCTACAAGCTCTTCAGGAATGCGACCGGTCATGGCAAATTTTAGGAGAGAAACAGCGCCTATGGTTTATAGATAAAATATAAGATGAAATATAAAAAGAGGCAGCAAAGGTGTAAAGCGGAGGATAAAACGCAGTCAGGCGTCCAACTCCACGACGGTAACGCCTGTTCCGCCTTCTCTCGGTTCGGCAAAACGCGCGGTCTTTACCACAGGATGATGCTTAAGAAAGGCTCGTATTTCCCGGCTGAGCACACCAGTCCCCTTACCGTGCAAGATACGCGCCTGCATCCGTCCGTCCACCGATGCTTGATCTAGATATTTGTCTACGGCGTCGATCGCCTCGTCTGCGGTATGGCCGCGCACGTCCAACTCTGGAGGGGCCTGCGTGGCCGCGGCCACTCGCACGGATGGGGTTGCCCTCTCCGTCGTTTTCGGAGCGTCGGGTGTCTCTTCGAGACGGACGTCTTCGCGTGCGACGGTAAGTTCCACCGCCCCGGCTCGAATCCGTACCCGGTCGCCGAGGTCTTTGAGTACCACCCCCGAAGTCCGTAATCGTTCGACCCGTACCCGGTCGCCAGGGTGTATCGTCTTTTCGGGGGGTATAGATAGAAGCGGTTCCGGGGCGAGAGGGGGACCAGCGTCAATCAACCGCTGCAACACCGTCCGTTGATCTTCCAGCGTCTTCCGGGTGTGTTTGACGGATTCGTCCGAAGCGCGCTCGGCCCGTATTTCCGCAACGGCGCGTTCGACCGTCTCGCTTGCCTGGCGCAGCGTTCGTTCCGCCTCGGCGCGAATTTTTTCCCGCATCTCGCGTTCCGTCCGTCTTGCGGTGGCTATTTTTTCTTCGTACTCGGTGATCAGTCCCTCGGCTTCCTTGCGTAGCCGCTCCGTTTCCCTCTTTTCCGTTTCCACCGTCCTGCGTTCCCGGTCCAACTGCATAATCAGTTCTTCGAGTCGGCGTTCTTTTTTGCCGATAAACTGGGCCGTGCGTTCCAACACCGGGGCAGGCAACCCCAGTCTTCGTCCGATTTCGATGGCATAGCTGCCGCCGGGGATACCCTGACGGAATCGGTACGCCGGCGAAAGCGTTTCCACGTCAAATTCCATCGACCCGTTTTCGACACCCGGCGTACGCGCGGCAAAATCCTTGAGTACACCGAAATGTGTCGTCGCCAGCGTGATGACGCGCCGGGCGGTAAGCGTCTCCAGAATGGCCATGCCAAGCGCCGCGCCGGCGGAAGGATCGGTTCCCGATCCCAATTCGTCCAGCAACACGAGACATCCGTCTCCGGTCTGTTGCAGTATGGCCGTAATATGTCGGAGATGTGCGGAAAAGGTACTCAGGTTGGCCTGTATCGACTGTTCGTCTCCGATATCGGCAAATATCTGTGTAAACACGGACAGCTCAGAATCGTCGTCCGCAGGTACGTGCAGACCGGCCAGCGCCATAAGCGTAAGCAGTCCGACGGTCTTGAGCGCCAAGGTCTTGCCGCCCATGTTGGGGCCGGTGATAAGCAGCGTCGTCGCCTTTTCTCCGATGGCAAGCGTGAGCGGAACCACGCTGGTTTCGCTTCCAATCGTGGAAATGGCCAGCAGGGGATGTCGGGCGTTGCGCAGAACGATACGCCCTTCTCGGTTGATGCGGGGCGCGGCGGCGCGAAGATCGACCGACAGCACGGCCGCCGCATGAAAATAATCGACAAGACCAAGCAGATCGACCGAGACAGAAATGTCTTCGAGACGCCGACGTATGCCCGTTGTCAGTTCGCGTAAGATGCGTTCTATTTCGCGGCGTTCTTCAGAGATAAGTTCCCGGAGCCGATTGTTTATCTCCACTACGGCCAGCGGTTCTACAAAAACCGTCGCTCCGCTGGCTGACTGGTCATGCACTACCCCCGGCACTTGCCCCCGGTGGTCGGCACGCACGGGGACGACGTATCTTCCTTCGCGCAGGGTCACCACCGACTCCTGAAGCACGTGTCGTCCCGCATCCGACTGTACGAAACGGTTAAGATGTTCGCGTGTTTTTTCCCGGACATGGTGCTGATCACGACGGATGCGTCTCAGTTCAGGGCTGGCCTGGTCTTTTATCGACCCGTCCGTATCGATGGCGCGTAAAATGGCCTCTTCGATTTCCTGAAAGCTACCCAACCCCTCCAGAAGCCGTGTCACGCGGGGGACCGCAAGACGCGCGGGCAGACGGCTCGAAAAGCCTTTCAGGACCCGGCTTGCCTGTAGCGTAGCCGCTGTGTCAAGCAACGTTTCCGGATCGAGGAGGGCATCGGCGATGCGTGCACGTTCCAGCGCCGCCCGGATGTCGCGTACTCCGGCAAGGGGGACCGTCTGACCGACGTCCAGCAGAGATCTCATTTCGGAAACGTTATCGAGCCGCTCCCGAACAACGTTCATATCGCTGAGTGGGGTCAGGCCGACGGCAAGCTCGCGGCCCATGATCGAGACCGTTCGCTCGGCAAGCAAACGCCGGACGGCGTCAAATTCCAAGACGCCGAGGCTGTGTGTCAAATGAAGGGAGTCCATGATAGACCGGGGGTGCGCTATAGCCGAATCACGGGCGGTGTACCAGAGCGCCCGGTGATGTAGGCGGGCGCGTTTGAAGAGTTTTTCAAAGGCTGGTCGATCTGATCGACAAACGGACGTGAACCGGGGACTATCCTGACGATGAACCCGTCATAGATCATGGGGACGATGGACAGCGCCGACGGTGCCAGCGACGATCGCTCGATGGACGACTTGATCGGTGCGCGAAAGGGAAAAGAGTGCATCAGCAGCAATAGAATACTGACGATCACAGCGCCTCGCAGGACACCTAACAGCGCGCCGACCGCGCGTTCGGGGATCGCGGGACTTTCTTTTTTGATAAACAGTCCGATAAGACGCGTGATTCCGTTCATCACCCCCATGACGACACCGAGACACACAAGCAGACTCAGCCACCGGATCGACGGCGAAGACATGGAAAGCAGATCGCTCAACACGCCCGATATGCGGGTAAATTGAGTAAGCGCGATACACAGGACGAAAAAAACTCCGACAAGATCCAGCACGCTGCGAAGCAGACCGTTGCGAAATCCTCTGGCCATGTTGAAAAGCAGAAAGGCGATGATGCCGAAGTCGATCCAGTTCATCTTATCCGCCCGAAATACGGTCAGCCGGACAACGCTTCTTTGACGAGGGTGTTGACCAGTTTACCGTCCGCCCGTCCTTTCAGGCGAGGCATGATCGCCCCCATGACGCGCCCCATGTCCTTTGGACCCCCTGCGCCCGTCTCCCGGATGGCTTCCGAGATTATCTCGCGCACTTCCGTCTCGGAAAACTGGCGGGGCAAGTAGGATTCGATGATGTGGATTTCCTGCCGGGCTTTTTCTACAAGATCCTCTCGCCCACCCTTGTTCGAAAAGTCTAGCGATTCCCGTCGGCTTTTCAGAGCGGAAACCAGCACCTCTATCGTTTCTTCATCCGAAAGCGCGTGGCCTTTGTCTATTTCTACGTACTTGATCTGGGATCGGACCAATCGGATGACTTCCAGCCGCACACGGTCCTGCGCTTTCAGGGCCGTCTTTGCATCCGTTTCCAGTTGTTCTCTGATAGACATAGACCTTTTCCTGTAATCAGGGTATGGGAAATACGGGGGATTTTGAGTCTATCCGAAACCCTTATCCTTGCGTCGAACGATTGCGACTACCGACGGCCTTGTTGCGTCCGGTCGCCTTATCATCGATAGGGCTTTTTGCGCGTCTTGCCTTTATTTTCGGGCTCGCTGTTGTCATACGGAACAGGTTTTCGCATAGACTCTCTACCGAAAGTCCGTGACAATGGTACATCGTCACGGACTTTCGGAGTCGGATCAGGTGCCTTGTTGCAACATCCGTTTCATGTTCTTGCGTTTTGCTGCGTTCAGCTTGCGTTTGCGCTTGGCGCTCGGCTTCTCAAAGTGTTGATGTTTTCGGATATCCGCCATGATACCGGACTTCTCGCATGTTTTGGTAAACCGACGCAGCGCCTTTTCGAACGGCTCTCCTTCTTTAACACGAATGCCTGGCATCCTCCCACCCCCTCTCGTGCCATAAGTAGTTCTACGTTTAGACCCATATTTCTCCATGATGTTGCATGTGTCTCGGAATTTGACGGAGATAGCAACATCGTTGACCGATCAGGACTTCTTTGCAACGTCTCAACCCGGCGGCCATTGCATCGAGCGACCACCCAACAGATGCATGTGCAGATGAAAAACCGTCTGTCCTCCCTCTGCATTGCAATTGACGACCAGACGGTAGCCGCTTCGATCTATGCCTTTTTCACGCGCGATACGGTTGGCGGCGCGCGTCAGACGGTCCATGAGGGTTTCGTCTTCCGTCCCTATTTCCGCTACGGTAGCCACATGGCGACGGGGAATAAGCAACACATGCACCGGGGCCTGCGGATGGATGTCGGCAAAAGCCACCACCTCTTCGTCTTCATGCAAAAAGGGAACCGGCAATTCCCCTTTCGCGATACGACAAAACAGACACTCGGACATGCGTCTCCCGTGTTCCCGATTATTTGTCTCCATCCGGCAAAGCCAATTTTCGGGCCGGTTCCAGTTCTTTTAATGCGGTCATGAGCTGGGTTACCATCACGATGGAAGCGGTGTCGGCGCGCAACCGTCTGGGACCCAGAGACACCGGGAAGACGCCATGCCGACGAGCGGCGATGATCTCCTCCGGCGTAAATCCTCCCTCCGGTCCGGTAAAGACGAGCACTCGCTCCGGCAGTGCGCTTCGGGCGATGACTGTATCCGGCGTATCTCGGTCTTCCCCCTCATGAGCGATCAGCGAAAGATCGTGTTCTTCCACTCGTCGCAACGTCTCGATAAAGTCCGTCGCCGGTGCGATACGCGGCAACCGGGTACGGAGCGACTGTTTCATCGCGCTCAATGCGATCCGTTCCCAACGGATGCGTTTCTGCTCCCGATCCTCCGGTTTTACCACCGCCACCGTGCGGGCCGTCCAAACCGGCGACAACTCGGCGATACCCAACTCCACCGTTTTTTCTATTACCGTATCAAGTCGAGACCCCTTGAGCATGGCCGGGACGAGCGTGATAAGCGTTCTCGGCTCCGAACCGCCCGGTCTTCGCGTCAACAAAACGATCCTGATGCCGGACAAATCCGCCTGTCGGACGATCCCTTCGTATACCCAACCGTTGCCGTCGGCAAAAACGATACGATCCCCAGGGCGTTTTCTCAATACCCGGACCAGATGACGGCACTCGTCCCGATCTCTGATCCATGCCTCGCCGTTTGCTATCGACTCCGGCGGTGCAAAGAAATACTCGTTATCTTCCATCGCGGGTCTTGCGGCAAGAAGCCAAGACGGTACAAAGCCACCACTCACCCAGCGTTTCCTGATTTTCTACCGTAGCACCCGCCTGTTGCAAGGCGTCTATAAGAAGCTGGGATTCGGCGATCAAAATCCCGGACAGAATCATCACCCCGTCCGACGTCAAAAGCCGCGCCATCCGGTCAATCGCAGAGGAGAGCGTACGCACGTCTATGTTCGAAACGATCACCCGATATGGACCTCTTACCTCCGGATGACCGATATCGCCCGTATATACTTCCACCCGGTCTTCGACGCCGTTCAGACCGATGTTTTCACAGGCATTTTCGATCGTTTCCGGATCGATGTCGATCCCCGTCGCGCTCGCCGCTCCCAACCGGGTTGCGGCAATCGCCAGAATGGCCGAACCGGTCCCCACATCCAGCACACGGTCACCCGGTTTGATTTCCCGCTCCAGCGCTCGGAGACACAGCTTGGTGGTTTCATGACCTCCGGTTCCAAACGCCATTCCCGGATTGATCCGGATGACGATCTCGTCTTCGGTCCTTTCGACAACCATGTCGGATGGCGTTACGGTAATACGATCCGAAACGCGAATCGGTGTAAACCATTTCTTCCATGCGTCGGCCCATTCCGAAACCGGAATCGGTCGAACCGTCAGCCGCAAGGGATGGGAGGCAAGACCAAGCTGGCAAAGTTCGTCCCAAAGCGTTTGTAATGCTTGTTTTTTTGCTTCGAACCCTTCGTCGTCGGGTAGATAGCCGGTCAGCAAACCGGCCATATCCGGTGTGCTGTCTTGCGTCTGCACCACCCCTTCGCTTCCCATTTCAAATAGCGCATTGGCCATCGCCTCTTCCGTTTCGGGTGTGACGGCGATGCACACTTCGACCCAATCCCGCATAAGCCCTTATCCGACGGTTTTATTCCAGCATTTCCTTCAGTCGGTCGAAAAACCCTTTGTCGGCTTTAGGCGTCTTGCCGCCGCTGAGTTCGGCCAGTTCTTCAAACAGTTTTTTCTCCCGGTCGGACAACTTTTCCGGCGTCCAGACATGCACCTTGACCAACTGATCGCCGGCTCCGTGCATATTCAGGTGGGGCATTCCCTTGCCGCGCAAACGAAACACCTTGCCCGACTGCGTACCCTCCGGGATGGTAAGCCGCACTTGCCCCATCAGCGTGGCAACGTCTACCTGATCGCCGAGCGCCGCTTGACTAAAACTGATCGGCAGCTCGTAGAGGATATCGTCATCCTGACGTTCGAAATGTGCATGATCCTGTTCCGAAATCACCACAAGAACGTCTCCGGAAGGCCCTCCACGCGGTCCCGTGTGTCCTTGTCCACGTAGCGTCATATAGTTGCCGTCCGCCGCTCCTGCCGGTATATCGACCTTGACCGTCACTGCGATTTGCTGCCGCCCTTCGCCGTGACAGGCGGTGCAAGGTTTCTGGATCACGCTCCCCTCGCCCCGACATGCCGGACATGTAGACACGTTCATCACCGAACCAAAGAAAGACTGCGCCATCTGGCGTATCTCTCCGGTTCCTCGACATGTAGAACAGGGTACGGGGCGGCTTCCATGCGCGGCGCCCGTCCCTTGGCAAGTTTCGCAGGCTCCCAATCGTTTTAGCCGGATGGTTTTGGATACGCCTGTGGCGAGTTCTTCGAGGGTGAGCACAAGACGAACCTGAAGATCAGCGCCCTGCTGAGGACCCCCGCGTCTTCTGCCCCGCCCCCCGCCAAACAGATCCCCAAACACCCCTCCGCCAAACAAGTTACCCAGTATGTCCTCGAAATCACCCGCATGGCTGAAATTCGACCATTGGAAACC
>VGJU01000095.1 GCA_016867335.1 Candidatus Zixiibacteriota bacterium
ACTACGGCGGTTTGGGGTCCCGGCCAGTCGATGCGATCGAGACCGTCGATCAGCAGGTGATCAGGCGTTTGCGGCAGTTGCGCGACCGCCGCCGCCATGGCTTGGAGCGTAGCTTGACGTATGTTGTCCCGGTCTATGACGTCGGGGCCGGATTTGCCGATGCCGATGCCGTTTGCGGCAACGGAGATCACGCTGTACAGACGGTTTCGTTCGGCGGGACGAAGTTGTTTGGAGTCGTTTAGCCCTCGGATCATGACCGGATGGGAAAATACGACGGCGGCGGCAACGACCGGACCGGCCAGTGCGCCGCGTCCGGCTTCGTCGATGCCGGTCACGTACCGACAGCCTTCACCCCAGAGGATCTGCTCGAAAACGTACATCGCCCGGAGACGTTTTTGTTCCGCTCCGGTGAGTGTACGGCTCACGAACGCTTCTCGGCGATCCGAGCCGCTTTGCCCTTGAGACCTCTGAGATAGAAGATACGTCCCTGACGCACTTTGCCGCGCCGGATCACCTCGATCTGACCTACGTTGGGGGAATGAAGCGGAAGAATGCGTTCGACGCCGATGCCCTGTGATATTTTCCGGACGGTAAACGTAGCACCGATACCGGCTCCGGTACGCTGGATCACCACGCCTTGAAACATCTGAATACGCTCCTTGTCGCCTTCGCGTACTTTTACCTCTACACGGATCGTATCGCCGGGGCGAAATTCGGGCAGATCCTTTTTGATGTTTTCTGCGGTTAACGATTCGATAATGGTCATGACCTGATCCTCTTGAGTTATACTTGGGACGATGATTCGTCCTGTCGATGTTGTGCTTGAAGGACAAGCAAAAATGTCCGGTCTTCCTCGGACAACGTTACATTTTCCAGCAAGTCGGGCCGGCGCAGCCATGTGGCCCGGAGCGTTTCCTGTCGCCGCCATTTTCGGATACGCTCGTGATGCCCGGACAACAGTATCTCTGGGATGCGCATGTTTTCCCAGCATTCCGGGCGGGTATAATACGGGCAGTCGAGCAGTCCTTCATAGAAGGAATCCCCGGTTGCCGATTCGATGTCGTTGAGTACGCCGGGTATCAGACGTACGACCGAATCGGCGATCGTCATGGCCGGAAGTTCGCCGCCGGTAACTACAAAATCTCCTATTGAAAACTCCTCTATGTTCAGTCCGTCTACGACCCGCTCGTCAATCCCTTTGTAATGACCGCAGACGAGTATGATATGGCCGGTTTTTGCCAGTTCTCCGGCTGTTTCTTGGGTGTAGCGCCGTCCCCGCGCGGACAGCAGAAGCGTACGTACAACGCTGCCGGGCCGTGTATGACGACGCAAAAAACGCACGCCTCGGAACACGGGTTCGGGTTTGAGCACCATGCCCGATCCGCCGCCATAGGCGTAGTCGTCCACCGTCAGATGTCGATCGGTGGTAAAGGCCCGCAGGTCGTAGACAAAAATATCGACCAGGTTGCGTGACCACGCCAACCGCACCATGCTTTCGCCAAACGGTCCGGCAAACATGCCGGGAAACGCGGTCAGGATGTCGATACGCATGGCTTACGGTTCGAGCAGACCGGGTATCGGGCGAACCACGATGCGCCGGTTTTCCGGGTCGATATGGGTGACAAAGGCGCGCACTGCGGGGATCAGCGTCTCTCCACGCGGTGTCGCCACGACAAACACGTCGCTGGCAGGCATGGAAAGTACCTCGCGGACCTTGCCTATTTCCTCACCGGTTTCCGACACTACGCAACTGCCGATCAGGTCGAACACGTAGTATGTGTCTTGGGGCAACGCCGCTTTCTCGGACACCGGAACTTGAATATAGGCGTTTTTGAGAAGACCAGCCGTTTCGGGCGTGTCTATGGTCTCAAATTTTATCCACAGTTCCGTCCCCTTTTGTCTACACTCCTCGACGTTCAGGGGTTGCCGTCGTCCATCCGGGAATTCCAGCCATACTTTTTTGAGCTTTATGAAACGCCCCGGCGCATCCGAAAGCGTCTCCGCCTTTACATGACCCAAGACGCCATGCGGTCGGCGTATATGCCCGATCGTTACAAAGGGCGTATCCATGCTCAGGCTTGCGAACCTGCCTTCTGCTCGCGCCATTGGGCCAACACTCCGGCGCGGGCCAACAGCGACTTTGCCGTTTCGGTCGGCTGTGCACCCCGATTGAGCCATAGAACGGCGCGTTCGGCATCGATTTCCAGTTTGTCCGGATTGCCGATAGGGTTGTAAAAACCGACGCTTTCGATATATTGGCCGCTTCGTCGGCGCGCGCTGTCGGCCACTACGATACGATAAAACGGACGTTTTTTGGCTCCTGTACGCCGAAGCCGGATAGCTACCGCCATCTTTTTCTCCTTTTATTTACATCTTGAACATTCGCCGGCCCATCCGACTGAGTTTTCCAAGCCGGTTGAACCGCCGCATCATCTGCTGCAACATGTCGAACTGTTTGAGCAGTTGGTTGACTTCCTGAACCGTCGTTCCGCTTCCGCGGGCGATACGTCGTCTTCGGCTTCCGTTCAGGAGGGTCGGTTTACGACGCTCTTCCACGGTCATCGAGTTTAGAATCGCCTCCATGCGGGGCAGCGCGCGCTCATCCATATCCACTTCCTTGAGCGCGTTTTTGTTCACCCCCGGAATCATATCGAGAATCTCGGTCATCGATCCTAATTTGCTTACCTGTCTGAGTTGCTGACGAAAATCCTCCAGATCGAACGACTCCTTGCGCATCTTTTCTTCGAGACGCCGGGCTTCTTCCAGGTCGATGGCCGCCTGTGCGCGCTCGACGAGCGATACCACGTCTCCCATACCCAGAATGCGAGACACCATGCGCTCCGGATGAAACGGCTCCAGCGCGTCCGGTTTTTCACCAACTCCAATAAATTTGATGGGACGCTGTGTGACACGCCGGATGGAAATCGCCGCCCCACCCCGCGCGTCGCCGTCCATCTTGGTGAGGATGCTTCCGTCGATTTTTAGCCGACGGTTAAAGGTCTCGGCAACGTTGACGGCATCCTGGCCGGTCATCCCGTCTACCACCAAAAGCGTTTCGTGAGGTTTTACCTCCGCCTGTATGCGTTCGAGTTCCTCCATCATCTCGTCGTCGATATGCAGACGACCGGCGGTATCGAGAATCACAACGTCGTGTTGCTGTTGCCGTGCCTGTTCTAAGGCGCCGGCGCAGATGGCTATCGGATCGCGGTTTTCTCCAAGCGTAAAAACCGGAACGTCGATCTGGCTGCCGACCACCTGAAGCTGGGTAATGGCGGCGGGACGGTATACGTCTGCGGCGGCCAGAAGCGGACGCCGACCCTGTTTTTGAAGCATTCGGGCCAGTTTGCCCGAGGCCGTCGTTTTCCCCGACCCCTGCAACCCCGCCATCATGACGACCGTCGGCGGCGTGCCGGAAAAGGAAAGACCGACCGCCTGATCGCCCATAAGCGCAACCAGTTCCTCATGCACCACCCCGATCATCTGTTGACCGGGGGTGAGGCTTTTGAGTACTCCGCGCCCCAGCGCCTTTTCCTTTACTCCATCGATAAAATCTTTGGCAACTCGAAAATTTACATCCGCTTCGAGCAAGGCGCGACGTACCTGACGCAAACTCTCGTCGATATTTTGCTCGGTAAGTTTGCCTTGACCGCGCAGGTTGCGTAAAACGGTCTCCATGCGCCCGGCAAGTTCTTCAAACACGCGCTTACTCCCGTTTCATCCTTACGGCAAAACTGCCGTCGATCCGATGTACCGACGGCAAAGTTCGCACCCTGTAATCCGGCCCCAACATATCTGAACACGCGGACGGCCATGTCTCCGGGCGCTCCGCACGAAATTCGGGATGCCGACGGCAAAACTCCTCCACGATATATTCGTTTTCTTCCGGTTCTATCGTGCAGGTGCTGTATACCAGTACGCCGCCGGGGCGTACCAACCGACCGGCTTGTTCGAGCAGACCGGTCTGTATTTTTCCGTTGGCCTCTAAATCTTCCGGTCGTCTACGCCAACGCAGTTCAGCCCTTCTGGCGACCGTCCCCAACCCGGAACACGGCGCATCGACCAGCACCCGATCCGCCTGTAGCCGCAGTCCAAGGTTGCAGCCGTCCGTGGCGACAGTAGCGATCCGCTGGAACCCCATTCGCCGGACATGTTCTTGCAGTCGGCGCAGCCTGCCGGGTGAAACATCGGCTCCGACGATTCGGCCTCGGTCGGACATAAGTTCTGCAATATATATGATTTTACCGCCCGGCGCGCAACATAAATCGACAACGGTCTCCCCCGGACGCGGTTCCAATAGACGCACAGCAAGTCCCGCGCTTTCGTCCTGCACCTGAAACCAACCCTCCGCGTATCCGGCCAGACGTCGTACATCGCCCGGTTCGTGCAACACGAGAAAATCTTCAAGGTATCGTCCCGGTTCGGCGTGTACCCCCTGCGTGGCCAGCCGATCGGCGAGCATGGAAGGTGTGGTTTTGAGCCGGTTGACCCGGATAACGACCGGCGGCGTACGGTTTCCCGCCTCGCAGAGCGCGGCGGCGTTCTCGTATCCATAACGTTCGACCCAGCGTTTGACCAGCCAACACGGATAGGAATACCAAACGCTCAGGTCCGCCAGCGAGTCGGACATCCGAGGGGGTTTGGTAAAATCATCTTTTCTACGCACCACCGTTCGCAATACGGCGTTGGTGAGCCGTACGGTTCCGGGATGGCCATATTTTTTTGCCATCTCGACCGACTCATGAACGGCGGCGGAGGCGCGCATTCCCTCCATCAGGAGCGTTTGGTATACACCCAGGCGCAGGATGTTGCGGATCGGCGGGGTAAGCGAGGCGATTCCGGTACGCACGCACTGTTCGAGTACCCAGTCGATACGACCACGCCAACGCAGTGTTCCGTAGGTCAGTTCCGTGGCAAATGCGCGATCGCGTTGGTCAAAACGGCTTTGGCGGAGCCTGTCGTCCAGATCGTCCTTGACAAACGCTCCGTATGTTTCGAAGTGGCAAAGCGCGTGCATGGCTGTTTCGCGAGGGGTGGTCACGGCGGAGCATGCCGCCGGGAAAGATCGCCCATCGCGTGGACCAGCGCAACACCCGACGTTGCGGCACAGCCCCATGCGGCGGCCCGCAACACGGAGCAAACTCCGGTCGTTTTCTTATCGGTCAAAAATCCTGCGTCCCTAAGCATGGCATCCCCTCCGGCTGGCATCTACCTCGACGGGGAGCGCCATCGCCGAACAACTCACCGCCCCCAATAAAACCCAAAGCCCGATCCAAGGCAGTGTTTCCCATCGGGCCAATCTCCCGGCGGCCGTGCACCCGCCATAACGCCCCCCATCCTCCCAACCGTACGAACCTAAGCGCCATGACCGGCGTAAACCGTCTGCCGCCGCTATAAATTCCCTTTCTTACTTCCTTCCTCCCCCAGCAGTTCTCCTTCGAGGGGATGATAACCCCGGACAAACGCCTCTCCGCTCATGACGTTGCGACCTTCGGGCTGAAGTGTCCTTACTTGAAGACAGCCGTATCCTGTCTGTACGATCAACCCGGTGTTTGCGTCGGCAATGACAAGCGTACCCGGGGGGGCGACCGGAGAGGTTTGTGTCGTCGTTTCACTGCGAAAGAGCCGCAACGTGCGGCCTCGCCACGTCGTAAACGCCATCGGGTATGGGTTGAATCCTCGAATCCGGTTGTGGATTTCGGTCGCCGGGCGCGTCCAGTCGATCCATCCGTCTGTCCGGAACAGTTTGGGTGCGAGAGAAACCTCGCCGGTCTGTTCTATGGGATGCGCCGTACCTGCGGCGACCTGGCTTATGGTTTCGACAAGCGTTTCGGCGCCCATGAGGGCAAGCCGGTCGTGGAGTTCTCCCGCTGTTTCCTGCGGTTCTATGGTTGTCCGACGCTGAAGCAGTATACGTCCGGTATCCACTTGGCGGTCGATAAAAAAGGTGGTCACGCCGGTTTCTCGCTCCCCGTTGACAATGGCCCATTGGATAGGCGCTGCGCCCCGGTATCGAGGCAGGAGAGAGGCGTGCAGGTTGATGACGCCAAGCCGGGGCAGAGCGATGAGTTCCGGTGGCAGAATCCGAAAGGCTACCACGACGAACAGTTCGGCGTCGATCTGCTCCAAGACCGTCCGAAATGAGCGGGATTTGAGGCGTTCGGGTTGAAAAATTGGCAACCCATGTGCTTCGCCGGTCCGTTTTACCGGTGAGGCGGTTGTTTTGAGTCCCCTTCCCTGCGGGCGGTCCGGCTGCGTCACCACGGCGGAGACGGTATGTTGCGAAAGCGAAAGCAGCGCGTTGAGACTGGGAACCGCAAAATCGGGTGTGCCCATAAAGACGATACGCACCGGTCAGTCTCCTCGCATTTCTTCTTCCGTATTCTTTCGGAGTTTGCGAAGACGTCCTTGGATAAACCGCAGGCGAAAACTGCTCATCCGGTCGATAAACAGGATGCCGTCGAGGTGATCCGTTTCGTGCGCCAGCGCCCTTGCGAGCAACCCGCTTCCTTCGATTTCCACGACTTGCCCGTCCACATCCAGCGCGGTCACACGCACGATCTGGGGCCGTGTCACCCGGTCGTACAGATCGGGAAAGCTGAGACAGCCTTCCTCACCGTTCTGTTCGCCTTCCTGAAAGACGATTTCGGGGTTTATCAGGACGATCCTGCGGTTTTGCATGTCTGTCAGAGAACCGGTACGGTCCAGGATATTGTCTTGGCCTACCGCGCTTAGATCGACGGCAAAAAGCCGTAGCGTCTCACCGATTTGCGGCGCGGCCAGTCCCAGCCCCGCGGCCGCGACCATCGTGTCGATGAGATCTTCCGCCAGCCGTCGAACATCCGGCGTCACCTCGCCGACCGGGAGAGACTTCTCCCTAAGCACCGGATCCCCATAGAATCTGATCGGTCTTACCGACATAAGCGTCGTTTACTCTTTCGTCTCTTTCGCTTCTTCGTTCAATACCTTGGTGATCGCGCTGCGCTGGACCTCGACGCGGACGTTGTCCGCGATCTTGAGGGTGACGATATCCGTTTTCATGCCGGCCACCGTGCCGATCAGTCCACCACCAGTTACGACCCGGTCGCCGTTTTTGAGCGCATTCAGCATTTCCTGATGCGCCCGCTGGCGTTTTTGCTGGGGGCGAATCAACAGAAAATACATGATCAGAAACATCAGGATAAACGGGCCCATGGAAATCAAAAACCCCATGCCTCCATCTGCTCCTTGTCCTACCTGCGGCCCCGGTCCCATGGCAAATGCGTCTTCTATCACTCGGTTTCTCCTCCCTTTCGGGTGTTGTAGGTATGTAAAAACGCTTGACTCCACGCGGCGAATACGCCGTTTAGGATGGCTTGGCGCATCTGCCGAGCCAGTCCGACAAAAAAAGTTACATTGTGCAAGGTTCCCATGCGAGGGCCGAGGATTTCGCCTGCATGATACAGGTGTCTCAGATAAGCCCGGCTAAACGTTCGGCAGGCGTAACATGGGCAGGCTTCGTCCACGGGAGCGGGATCTTCCTTGAACCGCGCATTGTTGATGTTGATCCGCCCGAAACGTGTATAGAGCGCACCGTTCCGTCCCTCGCGCGTGGGGATTACACAGTCGAACATGTCCAGTCCCCGACCTACCGCGTCGATAAGGTCTTCTGGGGTTCCGGCTCCCATGAGATACCGAGGGCGATCTTGCGGTAGATAGCCGACCGTAAGGTCGATGACGTTTCCCATCGTCGATTTGGGTTCGCCGATGGACAGCCCGCCGATGGCATAGCCGTCGAATCCCATCTCCACCAGCGTCCGGGCGTTTTCGGCACGCAAATCCTCGTAGGCGCTGCCCTGCACGATGCCAAACAGCGCCTGGGGTGCGGCCCGCAGGTTTTCCAGTTCGTCGAAACGCTTTCTGCACCGCTCTGCCCACCGGAGCGTCATGGCGGCGGACTTGCGGGCATAATCGTAGTCGCAAGGATAGGGGGTGCATTCGTCAAGCGGCATGACGATATCCGCGCCCAACGCCGTTTCGATCTCCATGACCGATTCGGGCGTAAACAGATGCCGGCTACCGTCGATATGCGACTGGAACGTAACGCCCTCTTCGGTGATTTTTTTAAGATCCGTGAGGCTGAAAACCTGATAGCCCCCGCTGTCGGTCAGTATGGGCCGATTCCAGTTGATAAAACCGTGCAGTCCCTTCATCCGGCGAACGAGTTCATGACCCGGACGCAAAAACAGGTGATAGGTGTTGCCGAGTATGATTTCCGCGTCTGCGTCCTCGAGGTCTGCGGGTGTCAGCGTCTTTACCGTGCCTTGCGTGCCTACGGGCATAAACACGGGGGTATGGACGGTTCCGTGCGGCGTGGTCATCCGTCCGGCCCGCGCATTTGATCCGGGGTCGGTCGCTACAAGATCGAAGAGAAGCGCCTGCGTCATCCCACCACTTCCAGCGCTTCGAGCGCCTCGTAGATACCGTTTACGCCGACGACTTCCATGCCCTCTACAGGGGGAAGCCCTTTGAGGTTGCGGGCGGAGACTACGCAACGGGTAAAGCCGAGTTTTTGGGCTTCGTGGAGCCGTTTTTCCATCTGGGCGACCCCGCGCACTTCGCCGCCAAGTCCGATCTCTCCTATGACGACGGCATGCGGGCTTACGGGTGCGTCGCGCAGGCTGGAGGCGACAGCCGCCGCCACACCGAGGTCCACTGCCGGTTCTTCGAGGCGGACGCCACCCGCCACGTTGACAAACACATCCTGTGCACCAAGACTCATACCGGCACGTTTTTCGAGTACGGCCAACAAAAGCGACACCCGTCTGCCTTCGATACCTGTGGAGACGCGTTGGGGCATTCCGTAGTTGGCGGGCGTTACCAGCGCCTGAAGCTCCACCAGAAGGGGGCGTGTACCCTCCATGCTGCACACGACCACCGAACCGGATACGTTGGCGGGACGCTCTTCCAGAAAAAGTTCGGAAGGATTGGCGACTTCCGTCAGCCCTTGTTCCTGCATTTCGAAAATGCCGATTTCGTTGGTCGATCCGAACCGGTTTTTAACGGCGCGCAGAATCCGGAAGGTCTGGTGTCTTTCCCCTTCGAAATACAGCACCGTATCGACGATATGTTCAAGCGCGCGCGGTCCGGCGATAGCGCCTTCCTTGGTGACGTGTCCGATCAAAAACACGGGTGTCCCACGCGTTTTGGCCAGTTGGATGACACGAGCGGCACATTCGCGGACTTGGCTGATGCTGCCCGGCGCGCTTTCTATGGCGGGCAAATAGATCGTCTGTACGGAGTCCAGCACGATGACACGCGGTTTTAACTGTTCGACCTGATGCAGAATCTCGTCGAGATTGGTTTCGCAGAGCAGATAGAGACCTTCGGAGACGACGCCGAGTCGGTCTGCGCGCAGACGCACCTGACGCGAGGACTCTTCGCCCGACACGTACAACACGGGTCCGGCGCAAGCGCCGAGTCGCTGGAGCGCCTGGAGCATCAGCGTCGATTTACCGATGCCCGGATCGCCGCCGATCAGGATGACAGAACCGTGGACCACGCCACCACCCAACACCCGATCAAACTCACCGATACCGGTTTCAAGTCTGCGGTCCTCGGAGATGTCCACCTCCGCAAGCCGCATGACGCGGTCGGATGCGCCGAAGACCGCCGGACGACCGCTACGGTCTTCCGTGGTCTTTTCTTCGACGTAGGTGTTCCAGCTTCCGCAGTCCGCGCACTTTCCCAGCCACTTGGGCGAGACGCTTCCGCAATTCTGACAGAAAAATCGTGTTTTTATTTTGTCCTGTTTTGCCATGATCCAAACACACAAAAAGGCGCAAAAAAATGCGCCCGGAATCCGCCTGACCCTTCTCCGACGGACTATTCCAACGTTTTGATGGGACCTTCGGACTTGCCGAGAATAAACTGCTGAACTAGGGGATCATCGGACGAACGGATTTCTTCCGGCGTGCCTACTATGTGAATTTTGCCGTCATGGAGCATGGCGATGCGGTCCGCGATCTTGTAGGCGCTTACCATGTCGTGTGTTACAGCGATGGACGTTACGGCCAGTTCGTTTTTCATGTGGAGAATCAGGTGATTGATGATATCCGCCATGATGGGATCCAGTCCGGTGGTGGGTTCGTCGTACAGGATATATTCCGGATTCATGGCAATGGCGCGCGCCAGCCCGACCCGTTTTCGCATACCCCCCGACAGCTCGGCCGGTTTGAGCGCTTCGATCCCACTAAGTCCTACCATCTTAAGACAACGCCGAACCTGCTCTTCGATTTCTTCGGGCGATTTTCCGGAATGGATAGACAGCCCCAGCCCGACGTTTTCTCCGACGGTCATCGAGTCAAACAGGGCTGCCGCCTGAAAAAGCATGCCAAAACGTTTGCGCAGGGTGTCGAGCGCATTGCCTTTGAGCCGGGTTACGTCCTGACCGTCCACCAGCAATGTGCCCTCGTCTGGATGGATAAGCCCGATGATATGTTTGAGCAGGACGCTTTTCCCGCACCCGCTGCGTCCTATGATCACCATGGTCTCGCCGTGTTCTATCGTCAGGTTGACATCGACAAGCACAGGTTTGCCAAACGATTTTTTTAGATGGATGATTTCGATCATGGAAAGAAAAGTCCGTTATCCTTCCGGCATGGGATGGGTCGTAATTTCCTCAAATGTGGCGTACTGGTCTATAAACACCAACTCTATGTTGCCGATGGGGCCGTTGCGTTGTTTGCCGATGATGATTTCGGCTTTGTTTCTTTCGTTTTCCTCTACTTTTCCGTATCGGACAGGGCGATAGATAAAGATCACCATGTCGGCGTCCTGTTCGATGGCGCCGGATTCGCGCAGGTCGGAAAGCTGGGGGCGTCCGTCGGTTCGGGTTTCCACCGCGCGGGAAAGCTGGGACAGGGCGATGATGGGTACGTTCATCTCTTTGGCCAGCGCCTTGAGCTGACGCGAGATCGTGGAAATCTCCTGCTGGCGGCTTTCTACGCCACTGGGACCGCGCATCAACTGGAGATAGTCCACGACCAGCAGACCCAGATTGTCATGTTCCGACATAAGGCGGCGTGAGCGTGAGCGCATTTCGGTGACGGAAAGCGCCGGGGTTTCGTCGATATAGATCGGGGCTTGCGCGAGTGAACCTACGGCAACGCTGAGGTTGGACCATGCATCGCTTGGCAGACGGCCCGTGCGCATGAGATGCGAGTCTACCCGTGCCTCGCTACAGAGCATACGCTGCGCCAGTTGATGACTGGCCATTTCGAGACTGAAAATACCGACGCCGACCTTTCCTTCTATGGCGGCATGACGGGCGATGTTGAGACAGAAAGCCGTTTTGCCCATCGAGGGACGCGCCGCTACGATGATCAGATCGCCCTTTTGAAAACCTGCCGTCATCTCATCCAGTTTTGAAAATCCCGACGGAACACCGGTGACGCTGCTGCTACGTTCATGAAGCCGTTCGATGTTTTCGAAGGTATCGTGCAGGATAGGGTTGAGGTGGGTAAATCCTCGTTTGAGACGACGCTCGGACAGGGCGAAGATCATCTGTTCGGCTTCGTCCATAAGGTCTTCGGTGTTTTCGGTAGCTTCGTAGGCTCTGGCCGCGATCTGGGTGGCGGCATTGATCAGTTTGCGGCTGATCGACTTTTCGAATACGATACGGGCATGATATTCCGCATTGGCGGCGGTGGATACGTTGTCTACCAGACCGGCCAGATAAAAGGCGCCGCCTACGTCTCCCAGTTGTTTTCGACGTGTTAGTTCGTTGGTCAGTGTGAGCAAATCGGTAGGTTCGTTGCGTTCGAAAAGCGCAACGGCCGCGTTAAATATTTTTTTGTGCGCATCCCGATAGAAAGCCGAATCGTCCAGTATTTCCATCACCGTCGATATCGCTTCCGGGTCCAGCATCATGGCGCCCAGGACGGCGGCTTCGATTTCTATGGCTTGTGGCGGAACCCGTTCCGCTCCGCTCGATTCCATTGCCATGGCGGTTTACTCCTCCGCTTTTTGTTGCGCCGTCAAACGGTCGTATTCTCTTCTCAGCATTTTCATATCTTCCCATGTGGGGCGTTTGAAGGCAGCGTTACGAAGCAGCGCCGACGGGTGATACGTAACCAGCACCTTTATACCCTGATAATCGTGAAATCGTCCCCGCAGGTTGTTGAGCGAAGCGTCGGAACGCAGAAGCGTATGGGCGGCAATACGACCCAGTGCGCAGATCAGCGCGGGGCGCACCAGCCGGATTTGTTCTTCAAGAATCGGCAGACACGAGGCGATTTCTTCCGGTTCCGGATCCCGGTTGTTTGGGGGGCGGCATTTTACCGTATTGGCGATATAGACCTCGTCGCGTGTAAACTCGATCGCCTGGAGGATGCGCGCCAGAAGTTGGCCCGCCTCTCCGACAAAGGGTAATCCCTGTGCATCTTCTTCCGCGCCGGGCGCCTCACCGATAAACATCACCACAGCCTGCTCGTTACCTGCCCCGAACACGAAACGTTGTCGGCGGCTTCCGAGACGACAACGGGTGCAGTCGCAATACCGCGCGTACAGTTCCCGCAACGTCTCAGGTCGGTGTACGGGAGTCGCGTTTTTTTCGGGCGATTTGGGCAGTTTGAGCGCGGTTTCCAGTCCTTCCGGTGCATACAGCGATTCGACGCCGGCCTCGGACTGCTGGTGTACGGCGGTCATCGTCAGTCGGACGATTTCATGAAGGTCGGCATGGGTGCTCACGACGGCGCTTTCCGTCCGGCGCGCAAAAGCGCTGTTACGCAATCGAGCAGACGGTCGGCCACTTCCGTTTTGGGCAGAAGCGGCAAAGCCTCTTCGCGTCCGTCCGCATGGAGAAACGTTACGATATTGGTGTCCACCTCGAAACCGGCGCCTTCGACAGTAACGTCGTTGTATACGACCATATCCAGATTTTTCTTTACCCGTTTCTCGCGGGCGTAGGCAAGACCGTCATGGGTTTCCACGGCAAAACCGATCAGCACGGGGGGACGTTGCTTGCTCACTTCGGTGAGAATATCGGTGGTGCGTTCCATCGCGAGCGTCATACGGGTTCCGGTTTTTTTGATTTTCCGGTCGGCACGGTGCGCGGGGCGATAATCCGCCACTGCCGCCGCCATGATGACCACATCGTGACGGTCGGTGTGACGAAGCACGGCATGGTGCATATCCGCCGCCGAGTGTACACGCTCGACGCTTACCCCGTAAGGGTCCGGCAAGTGCGACGGTCCGGCGATCAGCATGACCTCCGCCCCGCGTTGCGCGGCGATCTGCGCTATGGCAAAACCCATTTTTCCGCTTGACCGGTTGGTGATGTACCGTACCGGATCTATCGCTTCAACGGTAGGTCCGGCGGTAACGAGAACGGATCGACCCGTCAGGTCTCGGCGAGGGTCGGCCAGCCGAGCGATGGCCTGGACGACATGTTCCGGTTCTGCCAGGCGGCCTTCCCCTACCTCTCCGTTGGCGAGGGGGCCATAGGCCGATTCAACGACATGACACCCACGCGCGCGGAGTGTTTGGAGATTGGCCTGTACCGCCGGATGGCGGAGCATACGGAAATTCATGGACGGAGCCACTGCGCAGGGCGCTTCACAAGCCAACAGCACCGTGGAAAGCAGGTCGTCCGCCAGCCCTTGCGCCATCTTGCCGATCAGATTGGCAGTAGCTGGTACGACCGCTATCGCGTCCGCCCAGACGGCAAGGTCTATATGTTCTTCCCCTGTCTGTCCCTGCGGAGGAAACTGTTCGATGCCTACGGGATGCCCGGTTATTGCGCCAAACGTCATGGGGCCGACAAACGAGGCGGCTTCCCGGCTCATCACCACGCGCACGTCCGCGCCCCGGCGCAACAGACCGCGCACGACCTCCACCGCCTTGTACGCGGCGATGCTGCCGGTCACTCCCAGCACGATGCGTCTGTTTTCCAGTCCGTCCATGTTTTTTCACCGGTCCGGCTATAGAGTAAGTCTGAAACCTACCCTACGCCCCTACGATCCGGATTTTAGTTTTGGCTTGACGGTATAGCGCACCTGACCGTCGAGGACGTCGTGCAATGCCACGGTCGTTACCTTTTCCTCACGTTCAGCCGGTACGCCGACCATGTTGAGCCGGATATTCATCAGACGGGCCGCGCGAGCGGCTACCATGACCGCTTCATAGGTGTTGAGGATTTGTTTTCGCAGTTGTTCTTGCGGTACGTAGCGGAGCGATTGCGTTTTTTTCATTTCTTCTCCCATCGACTGATCCGACACCGTTCCGCCGCGATAATGGCGCGAATGGTATCGACGGTCTGTTGTTGTCTTCCTTCTTCGTTTACAATACCGTAGGTATACTGAGAAACGCACTGCAACTCGATCAGCGCCTCGTTCAGACGTTTTTCGATAACGTCGCCGGCCTCGGTGCCCCGGTTGCGAAGCCGCTGTTC
>VGJU01000096.1 GCA_016867335.1 Candidatus Zixiibacteriota bacterium
CTGCCGATCAGGGCGCGACCACCGGAAGCACCAAGATCGAACGCAAGATACTGCAGGTCTGTCATAACATGCTCTCAAGTAGGGTAAGAATACAGAAAACACGCAAGAAAGACACCGTCTAAGTATCCGTATGTTCCAAGTGAAGTCCACATTCTTTTTTGAGCATGGATTCCCATCGCCAGCGAGCGGCGCGTTCGTGTTCGCCGGGGTGGAGTAGTGTGGTACAGGGGAGACATCCGAGGCTTACATACGCTGGCCCGGCAAGACGCCGATAGTCGCCACCGCCGCGTGCGAGGGGTTGGTGAAGCGGGTTGATCGGCGTTTTGTTTTGGATGATATAGGAAAAGACATCGGCGGACGACCACGCGGCCAGCGGATTGAATTTGACGAGCGCGCCGCGCTGTGTCCGAAAAACGGGGTCGATCTGAACGAAGGGAAGGTGATCTCTTGTTCCGGGGCTCTGGTCGCGGCGCTGGCCGGTGATCCATGCGTCCACGGTATCGAGCGCGCGTTTGAGGGGTTCTACTTTGCGAATCTGGCAACATTCGGCATGGCCGTCTCGAAAAAAAGACAGAAACCCTTTTTGCGAGACCAGTGTTTCCACTGCCATGGTGTAGGGGAAATAGGTTTCGATCCGTATGCCGTAATGACGCCGTACGTCGTCAAAAAACTCGTAGGTTTCGCCGGGCAGGCGTCCGGTGTCGAGTGTAAAGATATGGACATCCGGACGTATTTTTACGGCCATATCTACGAGTGCGACATCTTCCGCACCGCTAAAGGACAACATGATGTCGGGCGTGTCGAAGTGTTCGAACGCGGCGGCAAGGATTTCCTGCGGTGTGCGGGCGGCAAGCGAAGCGTCGAGAACCTCGATCTGTTCCGGTGTCATCGCGCTCATGGTCTATCCTCCGGATACGGTTTTGAGTCCTCCGGGTGCGGCTACTCTTGCGGCGAGACGTTTGCGCGGATCCGTCCATGCCCGTGACAAGGAAAAGTCGGCGAAAAAAGCACCGAGAACCGGGCGGAGCGTGTCGGCAAGGTTCTCGAAGGTGTTTTCCGTGTTGGGGGCAAGAAGACGGTCGTTGACGATGATAAGAAAATCGGTATCGTCAAATTCGAGTTTGCCGGAAAGCCGAGGGTGTTTGCAGAGTCGGTTGCCGGCGGCAAGCACCGAGTGCATGGCCGCGGTCGCGCGATCTTCGGCACTACCGTCGCATACGGTTTTGCGGCTGTACAGGAGTCCAAGACGCCCGTCTGCGCCGTCCATGCTGTAGGTTGCTTCGTGGCCTACCAGCACGACGCCGGGGCCGTCGGGAACGTGGCGATAATCGGCCACGTCGATCAGGAGTTCTTCGCCGACCTCTTCCTGAATCCACTCGTTGAAAATCGTCAGGAAATTGCCGAGGTCGATATGGTCCGGATGCCGGACATGGCGTTTTACACACAGATGCTGCAATTCCATCGTTATCCTCCGGCCGCCGGCGCCGCAGCGGTCTGCATCCGGGCATAGCAGGCATACGACGCTTCTATGAACAATTGGGCTTCTTCGATACGGTGATGCGCGGATTCTGGGGTAAAGGGGGCTTGGGCATGTTCGAACGCCAAGAACAGATATTGGGCAAAACGTCCGCCACCAAAAGGATCGAAGAAAAGCTGGGTATCGTAGAAATGAGCGCGGAATTCGGTGACGATACGCGCTGACTCGTTGCCGATCTCCGGAACGCGGATACGCACCAACGCCTGTGCGGCGCGGAGCATGGCGGCGGTGGCGCGTTCGCCTGCAGTTTGCGCTTCGTGTCTGTCCAGCAACACCTGTGCTTCGAACGCCTCCCGTTCGGCCGCGGCCAGCGCAAACTCCACCTGCGTCACGACCTCACCCGCGCACTCGCCGGTTCCCATGTCGCCCGTGGTAAACTCCCTCGGATCGCTCCAGTCGCTGTAAAAAGAAGCATCCGTTTCATACGAGGGAACTTGGGCAAGATCGTCAAACATTTCTTTGACGCTTTGTTTGCCTATGCGTTTGATAAAGTCCTGAAAACTCTCCGTACCCGCGCGTTCGGTCAGGTAGCGCGACGTGACGCGGTCCACCACCTCGGGAATACGTTTCGAGGGGACGGCCCCTACGGCAAGACCGTAAGCCCCCGCATTTTCGGTCCACTGACCGCCGAGTATCACTTGGAAGTGTGGAACCGTATATCCGCCGACATGCCGGCTGACGCCGTAAAAACCGATGTCGGCGACGTGGTGCTGACCGCACGAGTTGAAACATCCGCTGATTTTGATACGCAGATTGCGGATCGTCGCATCCAAACGGACGCTTTTTTCGGCAAGTCGCGTTCTGAGTTCGCCGGCCAGTCCACGCGAGGAGGCGATACCAAGTTTGCAGGTATCGGTTCCGGGGCAGGCGGTGACGTCTACGATAGTACCGGCGCCGGGCTGGGCAAGTCCGATCGTTTTGAGCGCGTCATACACCGCGCCGACATCGCCTTCGCTTACCCAGCGTAATACCATGTTTTGTTCCACCGTGGTGCGGATGGTGTCGCGGACAAAACGCCGGGCGATGTCGGCCAGTCCGCGCAGCTGGTCCGCCGTGATGTCGCCGAGTGGTAGCGTGACCGTGACGACCACGTATCCCGGCTGTTTTTGCGCGTATACGTTGGTGGCGTACCAAGCGTTGAAACCTTCCGGGCGCGGGGCCTCAAGCGGAGCCGGTAGGCGGAGCGGCGTTTCATCGGTAGCGTGCAAGTCGGACAGAAAAGAGGTCCATGCCGGGTCGGGGGTCAGTTTTTCCCGTTCTTCGAGCACCAATCGTTTAAACTCTTCGATGCCGAGTTTGTTGACCAGAAATTTGATACGCGCTCTTGCCCGGTTGCGTTTTTCGCCCAGCCTGCCAAATACACGCGAGATGGCCTGCGATATCGGCAACAGCTCTTCTTCGGGCAAAAACTCGTCAAACAGCTTGGCCTGATACGGAACCGCGCCCAACCCACCCCCCACGTAAAAACGGAACCCGCGTTTTTGCTGCCCGTTTATCTCTCGGACCACGGCGATGCCACCCATGTCGTGCATGGCGGTAAGCCCGCAGGCGTTGTGCGCGCATCCAGAAAAGGCAATTTTGACCTTTCTGCCGAAATCCTGCGCATCCGGGTGTCCAAGAAGAAATTGCGCCAGCCCTTTTGCATAAGGCGTTACGTCGAAAGTTTCGTCGTGGCATACACCGGACAGTGGGCAGGCGGTGACGTTGCGTACCGAGTTCCCGCACGCCTCGCGTGTGGTGATGCCTACGGCGGCCAACCGACGCATCAGCGACGGCGTATCGTCGATATGTACGAAATGAAGCTGAAAGTCCTGCCGTGTCGTAACGTGCGCGATGCCTTCGGAGTACTCCTCGGCCAGTTCGGCCATCACTTCCAGTTGTCGGCTGTTCATCCCGCCAAACGGAATCTTGATACGTTGCATACCGGGCGCATCCCACAACGTATCCGGCCCTTTGAGCAACCCCTCGGCCGGGTACGCCAGCTTGCGCTTGCGTAGCCCGTCGTGCCGCTGACCGTTGTCGTAGCGCTGACCGTATACACCGCGCCGAAGCCGTGTTTCGGCAAAAACCTTTTCGTCGATCTTGCCTTGCTTGCGCAACGCGATCTCGGTCTCGAATATGTAGATCTCGTTTGCCAGACCGTCCGGTATATCACCCTCAAGACGGTCGCGCCACCGTGTATTGCTCGCTTTCATGGCCTCCCCCGAACATGCACAGACATGATCTCTTGATGAATGTTTATTAAGATAATCAACATACTAACCATAGAAGATATTCGAAGTGGGTGTTTTGTCAAGAGCAAATCCGGGGCAAAGAACAGGCAAAGACATAGTAGAAACGGTTCGGATACGGAAGATGGAAGGATTTTCGTTGATACAGGGGCAGAAGTTTTCTTATCTTGGTTTTGTCGTCACGGTTCCGGTATTTCCGTTTCCTCACCTTTTCGGCTTTCGCGATGCCCCATTCCGCCACTTTCCGTGTCTCGAATCCATACGATGTCGCCATTGTGGGGGCCGGTCCTTCAGGGGCCATGACCGCGCTTCATCTGGCCCGGCAGGCGTGGCGAGCGGTGTTGATCGACCGCGACCGATTTCCGAGAGACAAAGTTTGTGGTGATGGGTTGATCCCCGATTCGCTTCACGTTCTCGAACGCGCCGGTCTGCTTGATCGGGTGCGGAAAGCCGCGTTTGACGTAAATGCGCTGACGGTATACGGTCCTTCACGCGGCAAGGTCGATCTGTCGGGTACGTTTTTGACGATAAAACGTTTTCACTTGGATCACCTGTTATTTTCCGCCGCCGTGGAAAACGGGTCCGTGCCGTATCAGGGACGGGTCCGTGCCGTAGCACCCGACGGGCCGGGTGTGCGAATCGACTTGCACGGGGCGTCCGAACCCATCCGTGCGAGAACCGCAGTGCTCGCCACCGGAGCGGACATGGGACTTTTCAAAACCCTGCAACCCCCGTCCCGTCTTCATGCCGACGCTACGGCGCTGCGGTGCTATGTCCGCTCGAAAACGCCGCTCGACCGGTTGGTAATCTCGTTCGACCGTAGCATACTCCCCGGTTATGCTTGGATATTTCCGCTTAGAGAAAACGAATTTAACATCGGGTGCGGAGTATTTCGTGTTGGCAACGTCATGCCCGATGTCAACCTGCGTGACATGTTTGACGTCTTTGCGACCGGATTCCCGCTTGCAAAAGAGATCATGGAAGCCGCAGAGACGGTCTCCCCCCTTCGTGGTGCGATGCTCCGCTGTGGACTTCGCGGCGCGAACCCGTTGATCCACGAACGTATTCTTGCGGTAGGGGAAACCATAGGAACCACGTTCCCGTTTACCGGTGAAGGGATCGGCAAAGCGATGGAGACGGGCGAACTGGCCGCATCCGTCCTTCACGAAGCGTTACAGACGGACGATTTTCAGCGGCTACGTGTCTATCCCGAACAGATAGAGGATCGGCTTCGTCCTCGATACTACGGATACAGCGTGGCCGAAAAATGGCTTGCGTCCGCATTTATAAGCGACTTTATGATCGCCCGCGCCCGCAGAAGTCCCTATCTCCGGCGTATTGCCGCCGACATCATAGAAGAAAAGGTGGATCCGAGAGCGGTTTTTTCCGTTCGGGGTATTTTAAAGTCGATGTGGAGATAGGAGACGGGATGGATAAGAGAAATCGCAAAAACTTTCGTGTGTGGGTGTGTGGGCTGTCGGCGATCGGCGTGGCGCTGGCGTTTTGTCTTGCAACGCCGCAAACCGTTCCGGCACCCCTCACCAACTCCGTCGGACGTGTGCTTCCGTCCGACGCGGCGGCGCCCGACCGTCAGATTTTCCGATACATGTTCCGCGAACCCACGACGCTGGACATCGGAGTGGCGGCCTACGAGGCCGACGGAACCTATTTTGCCTTTGAGCGGCTTACTTTGCTCGACGAAAACAACCTGCTCGTGCCGGGTGCGGCGGACCGCTGGGTCTCTTCGCCGGATGGCAAAACATGGACGTTTTCTCTTCGTCCCGGTGCAAAATGGAGCGACGGGCGTCCTGTCACCGCGCACGACTTCGTCTATTCCTACCGCCGTATGTTGGACCCTGCCAGCGGAAATGTATACGCCTTTTTGTATTACGTCATCAAAGGCGGCAAAGCCTACAACCAGGGACAACTCAAAAACGTCGAACAAGTAGGCATACGCGCGATAAACGATTTGACCTTTCAAATGGAAACCGAGGGGCCGTGTCCCTATCTTCCCTATATCACCGCGTTTATCACCTCGTCGCCCGCGCCACATTGGCAGGTTGAAAAATATGGGGCAAAATGGACCGAACCGGAGTATTGCGTCAGCAATTTTACCTATCGACTGGCGGAATGGAAACACGGACAGTCGATGACCTTTGCGCTCGATCCCAACTACAACGGTTCCCGCAAAGCCTATCTCGAAAAAATCCTCGTAAAATTTATCGGCGGCCAGCGTCCCGGAACCGCACCCTATGAAAACGGGGAGATCGACGCCTATCTCCTTGACCCCCTCGATTATGCTCGCGTCCGAAAAGACCCGAAACTAAATACCGAGGTCGCTCGGATTGCCGAGTTTACGACTTGGTATCTGTTTTTCAAGACGGCCAGTCCGCCGTTTAACGACCTCAGAGTCCGCCGAGCCATCGCCAAGGCCATAGACCGTGAGACGCTTTGCCGGGTTGTTCTCAATGATCTGGCGATTCCGGCCTATTCGATGTTGCCGCCCGGTTTTCCCGGATACGCGGGCGCTGAGATGAAATCTTATCAGGCATACGACCCTGAAAAGGCCCGCGCACTCATGGCTGAAGCCGGATTCCCCGGTGGCAGAGGATTTCCAGCGACCGAACTGTGGCTCCGCATCGCCGATACGACCCTCAACCGTGTGGCTGCCGAAGCGATACAAGCCATGCTCAAAAAACAACTCGGCATTACGCTCAACATACAGTTTCATCAGCGTACGCTGTTTAACGACCGGTTGGTGGATTGGCAGATTCCGATGGGGATGCTGGCCTTTGCCTACGACTATCCTGATCCGTCCAACATGCTCGGACTGCTCTGGCGTTCGCAACCCAAGGGTTATGGCCGACACGACTGGCAACATGGGGCATTCGATCGGTTGATCGATCAGGCGAACACCGAGATGAATGCGGGGCGGCGTTACACCCTGTACACGCAGGCCGAACGTATACTCGCGGAAGAAGCGGGTGCGGTCTTTCTGTTTCATCCGATGGTGACGGAACTGCGCAAACCCTATCTGCGAGGTATCAAAAAGGACGCTTCCGGACGCGACGTACCGCTTATGTCGATACAGACGGTCAATTTTACGGATGTATACGTGGCAAAGCCCTGATACGGGCGCATCTCCGGAACGGCTTGACAGAGAATGGATTAAGAACGATCTTACAAAAAATGCGACGTTTACCACTCAACACAGGGAGGAGACGTGCGGTATAACCGGGTGCTGATCAAACTGAGCGGCGGTGCATTGGCAGGCGACAGATCGTGGGGTTTCGATCCCAATGCCATCAACCACATCGTAAACGAAGTCATGAGTCTTCATGCCCTAGAAGTAGAAGTGGGCATCGTGGTGGGCGGCGGGAATATCTTTCGCGGCGAGTTGGGTGAACGCTGGGGTATCGAACGCGCCGAAGCCGACAATATCGGGATGGTGGCGACCGTGATCAACTGCATGATGCTGCGTGGCGCTTTCACCTCACGCGGCGCGGCCGATGTCCGCGTCATGACGGCCATTCCGATCAACACCGTGGCGGAGCCTTATATCCGTCTTCGCGCCATCCGTCATCTCGAACACAAATGTATCGTGCTGTTGGCCGCCGGAACCGGCAATCCGTACGTTACGACCGACTATCCGTCGGTACAGCGTGCGCTCGAACTGCGTGCGCCCGTGCTTCTGTCCGCCAAAAACGGCACCGACGGCATCTATACAGGCGATCCTCGTAAAGATTCCAGTGTACAGCGCTACCGTACCATCGGCTACGACTCGGTGATCCAAAAGAACCTGCGTGTCATGGATCAGGCCGCAGTCCTGTTGGCGCGCGACCATGACCTGCCCATCCATGTCTTCGATTTCGATGCGGCCGGCGCGATGCAGCGTATCTGTCGGGGTGAGGACGTAGGTTCGCTTATCGCGCACGGTGAAGACGCCTTGGCATAGGAAGCCACCATGCTGTACAAAACGATCTTTTGGCTGACGGGTTTGGCGGTTTTCCCTATCGCCACATGGATCGGTTTTGCGCCCGATGTCCCTGCCGAAGTTCTAAACGTCTCGTCGTCGTTTCCTCTCAAAAATTTCTACCGGGGTGTCGCCTGGGTCGGAGGACGCAATCCGATCTCTGAGGAAGCCCTAACGGACGCGGCGGCAAACGGCATTGAATGGATCGCGCAGACGCCGTTTGGATGGATGGAGCACCACCGCTCGCCGCACATCCAACTCAACCCTAATCCGTTTCTCTGGGGCGAAGCCGACGAGGGACTGCGCGTGACCACCCGTATGGTGCACGATATGGGTATCAAGGTCATGCTCAAACCCCACATCTGGCTCCGCCGCCCGGTAGACGAAGGATGGATCGGCGAAATCGATTTTCCTACCGAAGAAGAATGGCAACAGTGGGAAGCCGACTACCGGACCTTTATCCTCCACTATGCACGGCTGGCACAGGAAGAAAATATCGAAATTCTTTGTATCGCCACCGAACTTTCCAACCCCGTCCGATCGCGTCCCGTTTTCTGGAAAACCCTGATCGGCGAAATCAGAAAGACATACAGCGGCAAGCTGACCTACGCGGCCAACTGGTATCGCGATTACGACGAAACGCAGATATGGGCGGACCTCGATTATATCGGAATCAATGCCTATTTTCCTCTGACCGAAAAAGTCCGCCCGTCGGTCGAGGAGATTTCCGCCGGATGGACGCCCCTGATCGACCGGATCGGACAGATGTCGGAACAGTTCGGAAAACCCATGCTGTTTACCGAAGTAGGGTACAAAAACGTGGAAGGAACGACCGTCCGGCCTTGGGAGTGGCCACGTCAGATGGAAGGCGCGGTTGTGGACAACACCGAGCAGGCCAACGCCTACGAGGCCATGTTTCAATCGTTTGGACGACAAGATTGGTTTCGAGGGGCTTTTATCTGGAAATGGTATCCTGTTCGCAGCCGTCTTGCGCCGGACCGGGTAGAGTTTAGTCCGCAGAACAAACAGGCCGAACAGACCCTGAAACGGTGGTACTCGCATGAATAAGCCGTCAACTTCTGCACATGCCCCGGAGCCGAGCGATAACCGGGTCACAGCCTCCAAACCCGTCTCCACGCCGGATGTGGTGCGCGCGGCGGTGTCGCGGCATCCCCGGCGCTACGAAGACAATCGGTATGTGTATCCGGTATTGTCGCGGCGATCCAAAGGCATTTCCGTCGGTGTCAATGTAAACCCCGACAAGATCTGCAATTTCGACTGTATATACTGTCAGGTAGATCGCCGTGTCGCGCCGCAGTACCGAGATGTCGATCTCGATGTGCTGGCGGACGAGTTGCGGATGTTGCTTGCCGGCGCCAAGGAGGGTAATCTGTTTGAACGCGCCCCGTTAGCAGGTATTCCCGAACCGCTTAGGCGGGTCAACGACATTGCGTTTTCGGGAGATGGCGAACCCACCTCATATCCCGGTTTTGGCGAGGCGGTGCGCCGCGCCGTCGCCATTCGCGATGAAATGGGGCTTTACGACGTCAAAATCGTCGTCATCACTAACGCTACGCTGTTTCATCGTCCTGCGGTGCGTGATGCCTTTGCTTTTCTTGACGGTCACAACGGCGAAATATGGGCCAAACTGGACGCCGGAACCGCCGCGTATTACCGGACCATAGAGCGGACGCGCATCCCGTTCGACCGTATCGTCCGGAACATCCGAGAGGCGGCGCTGTTGCGTCCGGTCGTTATCCAAAGCCTGTTTATGCGGATCGCCGGCGAGCCGCCGACGGAGCGCGAAATAGAAGCCTATTGCGGCGTCCTGAGCGGCATCGTCGGTTCGGGCGGTACGATCAAGCTGGTTCAGGTTTATACGGTCGCGCGTATGCCTGCTGAAACATACGTGACCCCTTTGAGCGACGTCGAGATGGACCGGCTTGGGGAGACGGTTAAAACACGCACGGGGCTTCCCGTGGAAGTGTACTACGGAGTGGCGGTGTGAGTACCGGACTTGCGCAGGCGCTTATGGTGGGGGTCGGCGGATTTGCGGGCACACTGGCACGCTACTCCGTGGCCGTCATCCTTCACCGCGTCGGGGCGACCGCGTTTCCGTATGCCACGCTGATCGTCAACCTGACGGGATGTGCGCTGATCGGTTTTGTATACGTGATCGCCGACGAACGCCAGTGGATTTCGCCTGCGGCTCGTCTGTTTCTCACCGTCGGAGTGCTGGGTGGGTTTACCACGTTTTCAGCGTTTGGGCAGGAAACATGGACGCTTGTGCGTGTCGGAAAACCGGGGCTTGCCATGTTTTACACCGGACTTTCGGTTGTCGTGGGTGTGCTGGCCGTCTGGGCGGGTAGCGCCGTCGGACGCGCCGTAGGCTCGTGACGGACTATTCGGGAAACCGGTTCCGAATCCCCTCTATATCGCCAAAACACCCGTTAAAAGCATCTACTACTTCCGGATCAAACTGTTTACCTCGCTCATCCAAAATGATCGCCCGCGCCCGTTCGATCGGCCACGCCTCCTTGTAACACCGTTTGATCGTCAATGCATCGAATACGTCCGCAATGGACGTGATCCGCGCGGCCATCGGGATTTCCGTGCCCCCTATGCGATGGGGATATCCTTTTCCATCATAGCGCTCGTGATGGCTCAAGGCAATGTCAGCGGCAAGATGTAACAACGGCGACTGTCCCAAAATCTCGCTTCCGTTTACCGTATGAAGTTTCATCGCCTCGTATTCATCGTCCGTCAGTTTTCCGGGTTTTTTGAGGATGTCCGGATGAATGGTGACCTTTCCGATGTCATGGGTCGTCGAAAACTGCGCGATCCGCTCACACTCGTCGGGCGCAACACCCAATTGACGCGCGATGGCCGTCACATAGGCGCTTACCAGCCGGATGTGGTTTCCAGTGTCGTTATCGTTGGACTCCGCCGCCTTGGCCAGCACCGTGACAAGGTCCACATACGCCTGCCGGACGTCTTGATGCGCCACATGAAGCGCCGACAACGCGCTCATAAGCTGGTCCGTCCGCTGGGTGACTTTTTTTTCCAGTTCGGCCTGATACGAACGGACTTCCATCTGGAGTGAACGCCGTTCCAGACATTTTATTATGGAAACGTGAAGCGCTTCGAACTGAAGGGGGTTGAGCAGATACTCGTTTGCTCCCTGTTTCATGACGCCGATAGCGATTTTGAGATCGCCGACCCCCGTTACCACGATGACGCCGATATCCGGGTCGATTTTTTTGGTTCGCTCCACCAATTCCACACCGGACATGGCGGGCATGTGGATATCGGTGATCATGATGGAAAAACGTTCCCTGTTGAGCGCTTCGAGCGCGGTTTTGGCGTCCGGCGCGGCGAAGTAGGGATAACCCAGCATCATGAGCAGGTTGCCGATCAGTTCCCTGACCGTAAATTCGTCGTCCACCAGCAGGATGTTGTGGGGCATGCGGTTTTCTCAGCGGCGGCGCGGAGATCGGTCTATGGGTGGCTCATCGGGCATATCGCCAATGGGTGATGTCGTCGTGGAGCGCCCGTTCGATCCGGCCCTCGTCCGCCAGTTCGGTAAGATGTCCGAGTAATGGGTATGCCAGTTCGTCTTTGGCATCACCAAAAGGTCCAAGAACAGGATCGGCATCCGTGATGATTTCCTTTAGGGATTTCCACACACCCGTTTTTTTGAGACCGCTAAAAACCGTCTCCTCCGCCTGTTCGGCAAACCGTCGTGTTTCGGCGAGAAAATCGGCGATATCGTTCTTGCCCCGCATCAACGGATAATGCGAAAGACAGAGCGTTTCGAGTTCCAAATTCATTACCTGACGGATCGTGGTTCGGTAGGTCTCGGTATGACAATAGGTGGGGGGCATGACGATGTTCCCCTCCCTGTCGGGTAATCCCTTCCAGAGTGCGCTGTCGGTCAGCACCGCGGAGCCGTGTACCGGGTCGTAGATGCCGATGTGGCCGCGTGTATGACCCGGAAGATGCAGAATCCGGAGCGGACGGTCGGGGGCTACCAGGATGGTTTCTCCCCCTTCAAGCTGTAAATCCACCGGAACCGGCGCGCCCATCATGTTGCGCAGAAACGTTTTGACCGGGTCCGGATAAGCCATGCCGTGCGTGGCCGAAAACTGGTTGTACCGCTCCTCCATGATGACGGCGGGGTCGGATATCCACCGTGCGTCGAGACGGTGCGCGGCGATCCACGCGCCCGGCGCTTTGCGGCGTATCGCTTCGTTGCCGCCAAAATGATCCGCATCGGCGTGGCTTATGAGGACGAGGTCGATATGCGCGGGGTCGCGTCCGAGCGATTCGAGATAGGGAAAGATTACCGTCTCCGGTGTCTCCCGGATGCCCGTGTCGATCACCACGACGCGGTCCCCGATAAAGAGATGCTGATACAACACGCGATTGCCAAGCGGCATTTCAAGACGATGCAGACCGGGGGCGACTTCCATGAGAAACTCCTTTGATTTTGGATTTTAGATTTTGGATCCATGGAGGGAAGGGTGCGTATCGAACTGGGCTGGAAGCGCTACTTCGAGCAGTTCCAGATCGGGCGAACAAGTCTTGAACGACGTGCCAAAACCCGGTGGGATGGTGCAGGCGTCGCCCTCTTCGAGCGTATGGACGCTGTGGTCTTCGCCACACAACGTCATGGTTCCGGACATGACAAAGACAAACAGAATATCGGCGGTATGGCTCGACATCCGATCCGGGACGCGGCCTGCAGGGCGCACTACCTGTACCGATGCCACGCCGGCGGTAGCTTTGCCGATGCCGGTGTCGCGGGTCTCGAACCCTTCGAGCCGATAGCGGGACCAAACGGCGTCGGCTACCTCGCTCCGGCAAAACCGTTGTCCACCAAACATCCGATCGGGACGCAAGACCGGGGTGGGCAATTCCATATCATGGTCGATGGTGGTGATGTGTTCTGCGGGAACGCCGATTTCGATGACCTGAAGATTTTCGGAGGCTTCAAGGACACGGTGACGGATTTCGGGCGGTTGTATGACGCAATCACCCGCGCGGAGCACGAAAGGCGGCCCTTGATCCTCGTATACAAGCCGGACCCAACCGTGATAGCAGAAAATCAACTGAAACCCGACGGTGTGATAATGGACCATATCCGGAACCGGTCCTGCGTCCGGGATACGGATATGGGAGGCGATGATACTGCCACCCAGCCGTCCCGGAATCAGATCGCGGTAGTGCATCCGGGCTCTTCCGATGACCCACGGGGTGTTGTCTTTGAGCCGCCGGATCATAAAGGCATGTTGGGTTTTGGGGATTTCCAGCCGGGGATGCGTCTCTGCGATGACGATCCGCACCCTGTTTGGCGCGATCAGTTCGCGCCGACCGTCGGCAAAGGCGTCTGGGTTGTCACATAACAGCCGAAGCGTGCCGGGAGCCGTCGTGGCACCCCGTTCGAGCCGGATATGTAGTCCATGACCGGACAGCACGGCCACGGCGGGGTCGTCGGCAGGAAAGATCATGTCCAGCCGAAACCCCAGTTTTTGCGTATAAAAAGACAGGTCTTGTTTGAGATCGGTCGTTGGAAAACACGCTTCCGCCGCTCGAATATTTTCCGTCTCGTTCATGTTCCCTCCGGGGGATACATATACTTTTATCCGCTTGCCCTTGTTTTCGTCCCTTGCTCTGCTACGGCACAAAAGCCGTGGGGGCCATAGCTTCGATGTCGGTCACCACATCCACCACTACGGGACAGTCCATCGTCAGCGCGTGTTCGAGCGCGGGACGGATATCCGACGGGTGTACCACGCGAATACCCGCGCACCCCATCGAGCGGGCGACCGTGGTAAAGTCCACTTCGGAAAACATCCACAGTTCGTTTCCGTTTCCGCCCGCCTCGTGTCCGGCCCGTTCGAAACCGCCGCTGCACTGGTTGAGCGACCGGTTGTTGTTGATGACGGTAACGGTGGGGATGCCGGACCGTACCGCCGTCTCCATTTCGCAGAGGTGATACCAGAATCCGCCGTCACCGGTAAAGCATACGACCGGGCGTTCGGGTGCGGCGCATTTGGCGCCGAGCGCGGCGGGAAATCCCCATCCCAGCGATCCCGCGCAACGCAGATACCGCTGGTCGGGGTGTCTGAGTTCCACCATCGCGCCCGTCCAGATACCGGCATGTCCCGTATCCGACACGAAGATGGCGTTGTCCGGCAGGACGTCGGTGATTTCCCGGCACAGCCGTTCAGGGCGTATCGGTGTTGCCTCCGAAGCAAGTAGCGGCTCGAACTCCGCCCGCCACTCGTCTGTAAGCGCGCGCGTCCGTTCCACCCACGCCGGGTTTGACACGGAAAGGGGTACGGTGTCGGAAAGACGCCGGAGCGCCGCGCGCACATCGGCCTGTATCCCGACCGTGACGGGATAGTTTCTGCCGATTTCTACGGCGTCGATGTCAATCTGGACGACCTGTGTCCCCGGTTTGGGGATCTGCCAGAAATGGCTGACTTGCCCGCCTGTGTGGCTGCCGACAAAAAGGACGAGGTCGGCTTCCGCTACGATCTGGTTGGCGCATTTGCGTGAATAGGTTCCTACGACGCCCGCGGAAAGCGGATGGTTTTCGGCGATCGTGCCCTTTCCGTTGAGCGATGTGGCGACGGGCATGGACAGTTTTTCAGCCAGACGGACAG
>VGJU01000097.1 GCA_016867335.1 Candidatus Zixiibacteriota bacterium
TCGGTGATGTCTGGCAAGGTCACCCGGTTGATTTCCATCCCGTAAGACTGTATGCGTTTTTTGATCCGAATCAGCGCATCAAGGTCGGGATAGCCGTGTTCTTTGACGCCGGGTAGATACGCCCCATCTCCAAAATCGATCCCTTCCGCGCCAAGCTGAACCACCTTCTTGAGATACGAGTCCGACAAATCCATGTTCCACACCGAAATGCGCATCATAGCGCCCCCTTTTGGACCGTTTTTCGTACTGTGCGCCCGCCTATCGGCTGGTTTGTACCGTGATCATAACCCCAGCACTTGCACCGACGTTTCGGGTGAGCGGTCGAGGGAGATCGTATTACAAAGCGGTCTTCCAAACCCCTGCCAGTCCACGGTCATGACGTCTCCTTCTTCCAGCGAAACGCCTGCGCCGAAACTAAACGCATCGGCTCCAAAAAAGTAGACGTGCGCATCGCCGGGACGACGATGGAGCGGGTATTTGAAATGATGGTGTTCCAAATTGGCAAGATTGTGTGACATGTTGGTCTCGCCCGTTTTGATCGTCTTCGACCAGATTGTACGGCTCCCGCGCTCCACCGACACCCGGCCCGTCACATCTGCAAAATCCGCACCGGAGACGAGTTCGGGACCGATGGCGCACAACCGCAGTTTCGAAGGAGCCAGATACAGATAGTTTTTCTTTTCCATGATATGGTCCGAAAATTCGTTGGCCTTGGTAAAACCGACCCTGCAGGGCCGCCCTTCCCTATCGATCACATACACCCCCGCGATTTCGGGTTCCTCGCCGCCATCTCCGGCAAAATCGGGTACGCAAAGCGTTTCTCCATGCCCCCGCAGTGTCGCGCCGTTTCCCTTATAAAACCATTCGGGCTGAACCCCGATCACGCCTGTCTCCGGTTTTCCACCCTCCACCCCCCACTGAAACATCTTCATGCTGTCGGTCATCTCGGTTTTGCCCGTCTGCTCGTGCATGGCCTGTCGGTTGGCGGCGCTTGCCATGTGGGTAAGCCCGGTCCCCGCAACCAGACAACGCGCAGGCTCCTGTGGATGATCGAACGACGGCAACAGCTTCCACTCTGACGCCCCGTTGTAGATTTCGTCATAGCCAAGCCGTTCGGACGACATATCCTCGCGTGCAAGTGTCTCCAAAGACGTCTGCTCCGACGCCACAGTCAACGCCAGATCATAGACCGAGGTAAACTTGGACAGCCGGTACAGCGTATCGTCCTGCACCACCGCGACACACCGGCCATGACGCGCATGACACAGTTGCACCAGTTGTATCATCACAGTCTTCCTTTGTTGAGTTTGAGCAGATCGGCAACCGAGGTTTTGGGCGTGGTTTTGTTTCCCTCGCGCGCCGGGTGCGGGGCATGACCGGCCTTGGGCTTTTCCGGGCGTTTCGGAGAGACGGTATCGCCAGACGGCATTTCCCGCTCCGCCCGACCGGTTTCACCCGGGGCAGGACGTTCACGCAGACTCAGTGAGATACGTTGCCGCGCCAGATCGACCTCAAGCACCGTTGCCGTCACTTTCTGTCCCACCCGAACCACATCCGACGGCTGTTTTACATAGCGGTCGGACAGTTGACTGATATGCACCAGACCGTCGTGGTGTACGCCGATGTCTACAAAAGCGCCAAAATTGGTTACATTGGTCACGACGCCGGGCATTTTCATACCGACACGGACATGTTCCAGCGTATGGACACCTTCGGTAAACACGATGGCCTCGAATTGGTCGCGCGGATCCCTGCCCGGACGCGCCAACTCAGCCATGATGTCATTAAGGGTGGGCAGACCGATCTCACCGGATACGTACTGTTCGAGACGCACTTTTTCACGCATGTTTTCGTCCTGCATGAGCGTCTGCACCGAACAGGACAGGTCATCGGCCATCCGGCGCACCACACCATAGCTTTCGGGGTGTACAGCGCTTTGGTCGAGCGGATTTTCGGCATTATGGATCCGCAGAAATCCCGCGGCCTGCTGAAACGCCTTTGGCCCCAGACGCGGCACGGAAAGCAGTTCCTGCCGACTGGAAAACGGCCCCTTCTCACTTCGAAAGGCCACGATCTGTCCTGCCAGCGACGGCCCTACCCCGGATACATAGGAAAGCAGTTCGGCGCTTGCCGTGTTGAGTTCCACCCCCACCCGGTTTACACAACTCATGACCACATCGTCGAGGCTCTTTTTGAGTTCGCCCTGATCCACGTCGTGCTGATATTGCCCCACACCGATGGCTTTGGGTTCGATTTTGACCAGTTCGGCAAGCGGGTCCATCAGCCGGCGGCCTATGGACACCGCACCTCGAACCGTGACATCCTGATCGGGAAATTCGCGCCGCGCGACCTCGGAAGCGGAATATACCGACGCGCCGCTTTCGTTGACGACGATCACGGTGGGCGCGCCTGGAAGTGAAAGCGCCCGGACAAACGCCTCGGTCTCTCTTCCCGCCGTGCCGTTGCCAATGGCGACAGCTTCTATGCCATGCCGCGCGCACAGCGAGACCAACTTCTCCTCCGCCGTCTGACGCTGGCGTTCTCCGGTATGCGGAAATACCGTATCGGTGTGCAACATCCGCCCTTGCGGGTCCAGACATACCACCTTGCATCCGGTTCGGAACCCCGGATCTATCGCCATGACGGTCTTAGACCCCAACGGAGAGGCAAGCAGGAGTTCACGCAGGTTGTCGGCAAACACCCGAATGGCCTCGGCATCCGCCTTTTGCTTGGCCGTGGTTCTGGTTTCCGTTTCCATGGACGGCGCGAGCAGACGACCATACCCGTCTTCCACCGCCATGCGGACCTGTTCCGAAGCGGGACCGTGCCCTTTGACAAAACGACGTTCGAGTCGTGCGACCGCTTCGGGTCCGGGCGGGGCGACGGTAAGCACCAAAAACCCTTCGCTTTCACCCCGCCGCATCGCCAACAGCCGGTGCGAGGGCGTCAAAGAAATCGGCTCTTCCCACATAAAATAATCCCGGTACTTGACACCATCGGTCTCTTTGCCTTCCACCACCCGCGACCGGACAACCGCTTTTTGCTCGAAAAAGACGCGCATCTCGGCCCGCGCCCCTTGATCTTCGTTGATCCACTCTGCGATGATGTCGCGCGCACCGGAAAGCGCCTCTTCGACGGAGACGACCCCCTTTTCGGGATCGATAAACGCTCCTGCCTCCTGTTCCGGGTCGATCTCGTTTTGCGTAAAAATGACCGAGGCCAGGGGTTCGAGTCCTTTTTCACGCGCGATCATGGCGCGGGTCCGGCGTTTGGGGCGATACGGGAGATAGATATCCTCCAACGCGGTCAGCGTCTCTGCGGCGTCGATCTGCGTCTTGAGTTCGTCCGTAAGCAGGTTGCGTTCGATAAGCGATTTGAGGATGGCTTCGCGGCGCTGGTCCAATTCGCGAAGCGCATGGATGCGATCTCGTATGTCCGCAACGGCCACTTCGTCAAGCGAACCGGTGGCTTCCTTGCGGTAGCGGGCGATAAACGGCACGGTGGCGTCGTCGTTGAGCAACGCGACGGTCTCGCCGACCTGTTGCGGGGAAAGCGAAAGATGCTGAGCGATGAGCACGATATGTCTGTCCTGCATGGGATTCCTTTACGGTTAGAACGATAAACTCTGACGGATGGCTTCCAACCCTCGGTCCACAAGATCGTTGTCGGCTTGCGCGCCCATGTGACCGATGCGGAACACACGATTGGCCAAGGGGCCGAACGCGCCGCCTACCACAAGCCCTCGCTCCCGAAACCGGCGGTTGAGTTCAGGCCACTGGACCCGCTCCGGGACTTTGACGACGGTAACGGTAGGTGAGGCAAACTCCACGGTCCGAGGAAACAGGTCAAGTCCCATCGCCCGTACCTCCTCCCGGCAACGACGCGCCACTTCCGCGTGACGTGCGATAGCATGGTACAACCCCTCTTCGAGCAACAGGCCGCAGGCTTCGTGAACGGCGGCGGTTCCGTGCCACGAAGGCGTATACGGATACCATCGGTTGTGAAGCGCCGTACGCCACGGCGAAAGCGCGTCGTAACCGTCATAGCCGGTCTCCGCGACGATTTCCCAAGCCCGGTCGCTTATCGTTACGATCGCCATGCCGGGTGGCGCGGAAAGACATTTTTGCGAACCGCCAAGACACAGGTCGACATGCCAGTCGTCCACTTCGAGCGGTGCTCCTCCCGCGCTGGCGACGGCATCCACATAGTACAGCGGCACGTCGTGGCGCTGTACCAACGCTCCTATCTCAGCAATCGGGTTGAGCGTCCCGGACGGTGTCTCGCAATGGACGGCCGTGACCATCTTGGGACGAAACGACCGGAGGGCCGCTTCTACCGCGTCGAGCGCGGCTATGTCGTCAAAATCGGTCCCTACTGTCTGTACCTCGGCGCCGATATGCCGGGCCATGTCGCCGATGCCATAGCCAAAAATACCGGTAGCCACGGCAAGCACCCGGTCACCCGGACGGATACACGAGCGAAGCGCGCCCCACAACCCGACCATACCCTCGCCGGTCATTAGCGCGATTTGGTTGCGGGTCCGAAATATTTGCCGAAGCCGGTCCTGTGTCTCCGCGTACAAAACGCTGTATTCTTCCTCCATGTCGCCGGAACCGTAGTCCGTCAAATACCGCTCCGCAATACGATGCGGCACGGTGGTAGGTCCCGGAACAAGAGGAATCGGATAAGTGATCATGACCGGTCTCCCTGTGGCTTTGTTTGCGGACGGATACGCCCGGCGCCGCGGACAAACGACAAACGGCAAGATAGAGGGATCGAAAATATGGTATGTCGAAGCGACCTGCGACGCAAGCCGTTTTCTCTTTGCCCTCGCTTTCGTTTCGCCGTATCTTTTCGCAGAAACCAGCCTGTGTTCCGTTCGGAATGCGGTTCATGCTTCGACAAATTCAGCATGCACCACGAACGGGATAGCACCTTGTGCTTTATCCTTCATTTTACAGGAGACCGACAATGTTGACTTCTGCGCAAATCGACGCGTATCATCGAGACGGGTTTGTAAAGGTCGAAGGGCTTTTTACTCCGGACGAGGTAAACGAATTAGGCGAAGACATGGTACGGATCATCAACGAATGGGGCGAGGAAACCATCGGATGGCCTGGTCCGTGGCGCGACCGCTATTTGCCCGAGGGCCAGCGCCGCGAGACCAAAGCCGTGTTTCTGCACAATCCGCATTTTTATTCCGCCGCGTGGGGACGGATCATCTTTCACCCCGGACTGGTAGGATGCGTCCAAGACCTCATCGGCCCTTGTGTACAATGGCATCATACCGTGCTCCACGCCAAACCGCCGTCGCTCGGCACGCCGTTTCCCATGCATCAGGATTACCCCTTTTATCCACACGACGGACTGGACTTTGTAGACTGCCTGCTTCATCTCGACGCCACACCGCTGGAAAGCGGAAGTCTGTTTGCCGTGCCGGGCAGTCACAAACAAGCGCCACTGGAGCATATCACCGGGCCGGATACCGCTCCGCATCTGCCACCGGATATCTATCATCCCAGCAAAGTCGAGACGGTTTCGCTACCTGCCAAAGCGGGCGATATGATCTTTTTTAGTTATTGTACCATCCACTGGTCGGATGTAAACCGGACCAACGCATGGCGACGGTCGGTCCGATTTGGGTATCATCGCCCCGACATGCGACACATCGGTCACGAAAAAGACAAACCTTATCTTAACATCGTGGCGTCAGGGTTCAAAACAAACGAAAAATCCGACCCCATCGCCAAGATATCCTGACGAATGGTTGCTATACACCAAACCGTCCGTCCGACAGGATGTTTCGCGTGATACGCCCCGCCATCTCCTATCCTTCCGATCTGCCGATTCTGACACGCAAGGACGAGATTCTGGAGGCCATACGCCGTCACCCGGTCGTCATTGTAGCCGGAGAAACCGGCTCGGGCAAAACCACGCAACTACCCAAAATCTGTCTCGAAGCCGGACGCGGAACCGCAGGCATGATCGGCTGTACCCAGCCCCGGCGTATCGCAGCGCTGTCGGTCTCGCGCCGTATCGCCGAAGAACTCGGCGTGACATGGGGCCGCGAAGTCGGATGCAAAATCCGTTTTACCGACGAAACCTCACCCGATACGTGTATCAAACTGATGACCGACGGCATCCTGCTCGCCGAAATACAGAGCGATCCCGATCTGCGCGTCTACGATACGATACTTATCGACGAGGCCCATGAACGCAGTCTCAACATCGACTTTCTGTTGGGCTATCTCCGTAGACTGCGGAGCCGCCGGCCCGATCTCAAAATCGTCGTCACTTCGGCGACGATCGATGTAGAAGCCTTTTCCACCGCGTTTGACCATGCACCGGTCATCGAAGTGTCGGGCCGGATGTTTCCCGTCGAAATCCGGCACTGTCCGATGGAGGAACTGGCCCGTGGCGATGAGGACTATACCTATATCGACGCGGCGCTTCACGCAGTAGACACGGTCATGACCGAGACGCCAACCGGGGACGTCCTCGTGTTTATGCCCACCGAAAAAGACATCCACGAAACCCGGCGGAGACTCGAAGGCCGGGCGTATCGTCATACCGAAGTGCTCCCGCTGTTTGGACGGCTTACCGTAGCGGATCAACAGCGTGTCTTCTCGTCCCGCCCGGGACGACGCATCGTTGTGGCGACCAACATCGCCGAAACGTCGCTTACCATCCCGCACATCCGCTATGTGATCGACACGGGGCTGGCGCGGATCAGTCGGTACAACCCACGTAACCATACCCAACGCCTGCCCGTCGAGTCGGTGTCGCAGAGCAGTGCGCGTCAGCGCGCCGGTCGATGCGGTCGGGTGTCCGGCGGTGTCTGTATCCGGCTGTACGGCGAAAAAGACCTGCTGGCGCGTCCCCTGTATACACCCCCGGAAATCCAACGCGCCGACCTGTCGGAAGTCGTCCTCCGAATGCTGGCGCTTCGTCTGGGGGACGTATACACGTTTCCTTTTCTGGATCCGCCACGCAAACAGGCGATACAGAGCGGTTTTCAAAAACTGGAGGAACTGGGCGCCCTCGACGCGCAACAACGGTTGACGCCCATGGGCCGCGCCATGGCCCGGCTTCCCGTGCCGCCTACGGTTTCGCGTATGTTGCTTCAGGCCCAGAAAGAAGGCGCGCTCCGCGAAACGCTTGTTGTCGCCGCAGGAATCAGTATCCAGGACCCGCGCGTACGCCCGGTGGATCAGCAAAAAAACGCCGACACCGAACACCGCAAATTTGCGCATCCCGAATCCGATTTCCTAAGCCTGCTCAACATCTGGAACACCTATCACGAAACACTCGAACATCTACAGACGCAAAGCGCCATGCACCGGTTTTGCCGGACACACTTTCTGGCGTACAACCGGATGCGCGAATGGCGCGACGTTTACGAGCAACTGCGCCGCGCGCTCCGCGAAACCGGTATCCGCGCCGATACCCCGACGGCGACATACGAGGCCGTCCACCGGTCGATCCTTACCGGTCTGCTCAGCAGTATCGCAGAAAAAAAAGAAGCCAATCTCTACCGGGCGGCGCATGGCCGGGAAGTCGTGCTTTTCCCCGGCTCCGTGCTGTTTTACCGAAAACCCGGCAAAGAGACACCGGAAACCAAGACGTCGTCCCGCGCTCCAGACAAAACGCCTACGCCTGCATGGATCGTCGCCGGAGAAATCGTGGAGACCAGCCGCCTTTTTGCTCGCACTGCCGCGCGCATCGACCCCCGATGGATCGCCGAATTAGGGCGACACCGCTGTCGACCATCGTATACCGACCCACGATGGGACCGCGCCACAGGACGCGTAGTCGTCATGGAAACGCTCACCCTCTACGGACTCCAGATCAGCCGAAAATCGGTATCATACGACAAAATCGACCCGGTGCAGGCCACGGAAATCTTTGTGCAGGAAGCGTTAATCAACGAAGACATCACCGTTTCGTACCCTTTTCTCGAACACAACCAAAAGGTGCGCCATCAGGTGGAGACCTTTTTGCTTCGCCAGCGTACAGCCTCGTGGGGCGACATCGACACGGCCGCACGGGATTTTTACCTCGCCCGGCTTGCCGGCGTGTCGTGTATCGCCGATCTGAACCGAAAGATAAAAACATCCGTCGATCCGCGCTTTTTGTTGATGCAAGATACGGACCTGACCCGAGGACAAACCGTTTCCGTCGATCCGGAGGACTTTCCCGATCATGTACTGGTAGAAGGCGAAAAACTGCCGCTCGTCTACGCCTGCCGGCCCGGACATCCCGAAGACGGCGTGACTCTGACGATGCCGTTCAAACTCTCCCACTTTATCGCGCCGGAGACACTCGACTGGCTGGTTCCAGGGCTTTTGCCCGAAAAGATAGAAGCCCTGCTCCGCACCCTTCCCCAACGGTTCCGCAAAATGCTGGTTCCCGTTCCCGACACGGCGCGGCGTATCGCAGACGAAATCGAACCCTCGCGCCGGTCGCTCCGTGAGACGCTGAACGAACATCTCAAACACCGCTACAAACTTGTGGTGACGGAAGACGACTGGCGCGAAGGAACCCTGCCGGAATACCTCCGAATGCGCGTCCGGATCACCGACCCCGAAGGAAACCCGGTTTTTGAAGGCCGAGATCTCAAGACACTCCACACGGCATCCACCCAAACCTCGCCCGAAGAGTCATCGGTGTGGACACGCGAAGCCGAAAAATGGGAACGCCACGATCTGCGGGGATGGACATGCGGCGATCTGCCGGAGCGGGTCGAGATCGCCCGCACGGGCGCGTTGCCTCTGTTTGGGTTTCCGGGGTTGCAGACCGACGGTCCGCTGGTGCATACGCGGCTTTTCCGTGACCCACTGCAGGCAATGGCCGAGACCCGAAAGGGGCTGGTCCGGTTGGGAGAGATCGCGTTACAGACCGAGTTGGCGTGGCTGCGACGCGATCTGAAGACGTTGCGCGACCTGCCCGAACTGTGTGTGCGCGTCGGCGGATCGGAAATTTTGCAGGGCACGGCATACCGCCATCTGCTCCGGGCGCTGTTCGAACGCGAGACCTTGCATCCTCTGACAACGGCGCGGTTTACGGAGGATATTGAAAAGGCACGTGGCCTGCTCAAAGGACTGCCCGCGTGGTTTGTCGATCAGATGCGCCAGATTTCCGCCGCGTTCCGGGATGCTCGAAAGATAAAGTACGAGGGGATCGAGCAGGATATAAACCGTCTGGTTCCGCCCGATTTTTTGGACCACACCCCTACTGTCGGGCTTCCGCATCTGATCCGCTATATCCGGGCGGTGGGTATCCGAGCGGAGCGCGCCGCCGCCGACACGGCAAAAGACCGCCGTAAGGCCGAACAGGTCGCGCCGTTTGCCAATGCGCTGGCGCGGCTGGAAAAACGGACGGATATAGACATGCAAGCGCTGGATGCCTATCGCCGGATGGTCGAAGAATACCGCGTGTCGGTGTTTGCCCAAGAACTCGGCACGTCGGAGCCGGTATCCGAAAAAAGGCTTTTTCTCTTGCTCAAACAATGCGAAGCATAACCACCGGTTTTCGTCAAAAATGTGATCTTTATAACTGACGATCTAGCCAAACCGGAGTATGTTGTTTTTGATTTCATCTGGGCTACGATGCGTCGCCCTTACGACGATGTGTTTTTTCAAACTTCAAACTTCCCGCAAGGAGTTTATCTATCATGTTGCATCCATTTTCTCCGGAGCGCACCGGCGAGGTGGCGTTTTCGCGCCGGGCGGAAAAGGCGCTGTTGCGCCAAGCTAAAGCGATGTGGGCGGGGACGCGGCTGGGACTCAAACACGCGGTGCGGCGCTATGTGCGCCGGCATCGGGGCGACGGGACGCTTTTCTCGGTGCTTCGCTCGCCCGGTCGGGCCGCTGCTGCGGCCTTGTTGGCGTTACAGCTTTACGCTTCGCCCGTAGGCGCCAACGGCGGCGGGATCCCCTTTGGCGCGGGGCAGGAAAACCCGTTTGGTCTGCAAAGCGTGGGGTCTTCGAGCGCTCCCGCGTTTGGCGATCTGGACAACGATGGCGATCTGGACCTTCTAAGCGGGGAATACTACGGCAATTTCCGCTATTTCGAGAATAACTCGTCCCCATCCATTTTCCTGGCGATCGGCGAAGCCTACAGCACTCCGGGGGATGAGCATGAGTTGAAGCTGGATATCACCCTGACCAACACGGCCCCCGTGACCGGTCTTCAGTTCGACCTCGACCTCGGCGGCGCCGAGCTGGCGGAGGGAGACGTCGAAGATTACCTGACCGACCCGCCCGAAGGTTTCCAACTGGATGCAAATTGGGTAGGGGAGGGTCTGCTTCGCGTGGTGGTCTACACCACCGATAACGAGGAACTGATCGAACCCAGTGAGACACCCGTGCGGTTGGGGCGTCTGCACTTTACCCCGGGCGAAAGCGAAGGCACGGGAACGGTCGATGTCTACAACCTCCTGGTCAGCGATGAAAACGCCGAGTCGCTAAGCGCTAACAGTGAGGACGGCGCGCTCCACGTCATCGAGCTTTAGCTGGACCTGAACGACGACGGTGGAACGGATATCCGGGACATTGTCCGTTTGGTCTTCGAATTGGTGGAGCGTGAGGGGTTCGTGTCACCGGAAGACGTCCAGAGCGAGGCGTTCCAGATTCGGGACGGGAACGACGACGAAGCCCTGAACGTGAGCGATGCCCTTTCGATGGTCAACAAGGTGCTGGGAAGACCGGTGACCAAGGCGGTGGCGGGTGGAGCGCCTGCGGGGCTGTCCTTCGGGTCGCCTACGACGCTGTCGGACGGTCGTACCGCGCTACCTGTGGTGGTGGACGGGTCGGGTATCGCGGGGGTGCAGGTCGGTTTTGCCTTTGATCCTTCCAAGGTGGAGCTTGGTGTGCCGGTAAGCGCGGGGGGAGGGGATATCCTGCTCGAAAGCCAACTCAAGGACGGTGTGCTGCAGGTGATCGCGGTGAGCTTGACCGGTCAGGAGGTGGCAGTATCGGGGAGACCGGCGTTCTATCTGCCGGTGCGTTTTCTTTCCGAGGAGGGTCGGGTGAGGCTGAACACGGTCATCTTGGCGGATCGCAGTGCCAGCGTGGTGTCGCTGACACCGGGAGTGGTGGGTCAGACGGTTTCCAAGCAGGGGCTTGTACCCCGCGCGTTCTCGCTTTCGGGCAACCGCCCGAACCCGTTCAACCCATCGACCGAGATCGGCTACGAGGTGTCGGAGCCGAGCCACGTACGGCTTGTGGTGTACAACCTGTTGGGTCAGGAGATCGCGCGTTTGGTGGACGGCGTGCAGGCCGCGGGTCGGTACAGCGTGCGGTGGGATGGTAAAAACGCGACGGGTCAGACGGTATCGTCGGGGGTATACGTATACCGTTTGGTGGCGGGGACGGGATACACCGAATCCAAACGCATGACGCTGCTCAAATAACGGCGGTGGTGGTAGGGGCGGCGGTATTGCGTCGCCCCTACTACGCAACCACTACAGTACGCCGGTACGATCCCCGGCGTATCATGATCGTTTCACCGGCGTTTCGGTTATCAGGACGCCGGTCTTGTTTTGTCGGTCTGCCCCGCCAGATCAGTGTCCGGACAACGCCTCTTCAAACTTCACTCTTCTTTCAGGACGCCGTTTTTTCGTGTGTCACCACCTCGGCGGCAAAACGTTCCGCGTTGTCCTGCGGGCTATACCCAAGCACCCGTTGGGCATGATAGATATCCCAGTACCGACGGGTGTTGCCGGAAATACCGTGGAAAATCTCGAATTTCAACCCTTCCGTGTCGATACACAATCCAAACAGTTGCACAAGATCGGGCACGCTGAGCCAGGTGGACAAACACCGTCTGCTGGTGCGTAGGGCGGAGTGGTCTTCGGGCAACGCCGATCCGATCCGCACGCATACGATCGCCATCCCGTACCGGTCGCTGTACAAACACCCGAGCGACTCCCCAAACTGTTTGGATACCGCGTACAGGCTGTCCGGGCGGATCGCCATGTCGGACGTGACATAGCGATCTTTGGTATACCCGTCGATCACATGGTTGGTGCTGGCATAGACGATACGGGGTACGCCGTTTTGTCTACACGCTTCGAACACGTTGTATGTCCCCGCGATGTTATCGGGTAGCAGCATGGTGTGAAAATCGCGGTCTCCGGGGTGGGCGGCCAGATGCACCACAGCATCAACGCCTGCGGTGATCTCGCGCATCGTGTCCATATCGCTCAGGTTGGCGATGCGGATATCTTCGCCCTCAAGTGGACGGATATCGGTCAGCCTCAAATCGTACCGATCCCGGAATCCTTCACGGAGAAATTTTCCTATAAACCCGGCCGCGCCGGTGATCAGAATAGTTTTACGGGACATGAAAGTTCCTCCGATGTTTTCCGATTCTCTCCTATCCATTTCCTATACCGCAATCCAAAATCCAAAAAATCGATCTAATCTCCCCCTATCAACGCCTCTCTGGCCGCAGTTACCTGTTCCACCGCCTGTTCCACCGTATCCGCCATCGCGGTCAGATGTCCCATTTTTCGTCCCGGACGCGCCGAAGCCTTGCCGTACAGATGCAGTTTTACACCGGGGAAGGCAAGCGCCGCCGGCCAGTCGGGTTCGCCATCTCGCCATAGATCGCCCAACAAATTGGCCATCGCCGCCGGGCGGTGCTGTGTTACAGCGCCGAGCGGAAGACCGCATACGGCGCGTATATGCTGTTCGAATTGACAGGTTACACAGGCGTCTATCGTAAAATGCCCCGAATTGTGGACACGTGGCGCGAGTTCGTTGACCAGCAGATGTCGGTCGTGTGTGAGAAAAAACTCGACACACATCACCCCCGTTACGTCGAGCGTTTCGAGTATGCCGCGTGCGATTTCCACGGCTTCTTTCGTTATCGACACCGGAACGGTAGAAGGGGTAGCGGTCACATCGAGGATGTGGTTGCGATGGGTATTATCAAGGACGCCATAGTGTGTAAAACCCCCGTCTACGCCCCGCGCCGCAACTACGGACACCTCGCGTTCGAATGGGATAAACGCCTCCAGCACGGCTTCCTGCCCTCCAAGCGCCGCATAGGCGGATCCCGTTTCGTGGGGCGCGGCGATTTTGATCTGTCCCTTGCCGTCATATCCAAATCCGGCGGTTTTGAGTACCGCAGGCGTCCCGATATCGTGTATCGCCGTGTTCAGGCTTTCGAGCGAGGCGATGGGACAAAACGGCACTACCGGAAACCCGTGATCTCGGAGATAGGTTTTTTCACGCAGACGGTGTTGGGTGATGTGGAGGACGGTTCCGGAAGGCCGAACCGGCGCGTGGAGAGCGGCGGCATCGACCGTTTCCGAGAGGACATTTTCAAATTCGAAGGTGACTACGTGTACGTCTTTGGCAAACGCCCGGACCGCATCGAGATCGTCGTAGGCCACCGTAATCTCTCTGTCAGCGCCCTGTCCGGTGGGTGAATCACAATCCGGGGACAGCGTATGGACGCGATAGCCCATGCGGCGGGCCGCGATGGCGAGCATCCGGCCCAGTTGTCCGCTTCCGAGTATGCCCAGCGTTGCGCCAGGCAGGATAGGTGGGATCACGGCAGGGTTTCCCGAAGCACGCGGTCGGTTTGTTCTTGGCGGTAGAGCCGGAGTTTTTCACGCAATGCCGGGCGCGAGGTAGCCAGGATGGCGACCGCCATAAGACCCGCGTTGAGCGCGCCCGCCTCGCCGATCGCCAGCGTCCCCACCGGAATACCGCGTGGCATCTGTACGATAGAGAGCAGAGAGTCCAAGCCTTTGAGCGCCCGGCTTTCCACCGGCACACCGAGCACGGGGATGAGGGTTTGCGCGGCCATCATGCCGGGCAGATGCGCCGCGCCGCCCGCGCCCGCAACGATCACCTCGATCCCCCGGCTTTCGGCGTGTGCGGCAAAATCGGCCAGCAAAAGCGGGGTCCGGTGCGCCGAGACGATCCGGCACTCGTGCGGGATGTCGAAACGGGTCAACACCTCGTCCACGTGTTTCATCGTCTCCCAGTCGGATTTGCTGCCCATCACGATCGCCGCGAGCGGCGATTCGACAACGGATACAGTTGAGGTCATGGATATTCTCCCGCCGGATAGATGGCTACTCTTTGCCTGTAAGCCACTGAAACATCGCTTCCTTTGCTTCTTCGAGCATGGGAAGCCGGTCTTTCTGGACAACCTTGAGTTTTGCCACCTGAGCAATCGGCTGTAAAAGTCCGAACACGATCGGCGAGGATACCCGGGTCTCCTTGGGTTTCGCGCCCATCTGGGTCAGCAGATCGATAATAGCGTTGGGAATATGGCTCCATACGGCTTCCAAACCGGGGACAGGAGCCAACATCTCGTGTCCCAGAATCATCCCGCTGCCGGCTTCTACCATCAGGAAGACATAGGATAGGG
>VGJU01000098.1 GCA_016867335.1 Candidatus Zixiibacteriota bacterium
GGACGTGTCCTGTGTGTGGGCATTGTGAGAAGGCCAATCGTCGATCTCAAGCGCAATTTCTCTGTGTGCCGTGCGGTCACGCTGGACTTGCCGACAGCATCGCTGCGCAGAACATCCGCAGGGCCGCTATCAACCGGCCCATCGTGGACAACGCCTTTGGTGTTGAACTACAAACCCCGTTGCTTGCTACGGGGTAGTTGATAATCCTCTTGACTGAGCCTGACGGAGTCTGTATCGTGTGCGCGTTTCCTTCTCCATATTGCGGGCAGACGTCTGTCTTATCCCGGCGAGCGGTTTTGACGTCGCGGCGTCTGGATATTTCTTTTACGGTCCATATAAGGAGCGGCACATGAGCGATCAGGAACGCGACGCTTGGGCAAGCCGGATGGGGCTGATTCTGGCAATGGCAGGGAACGCCATCGGGCTGGGCAATTTTCTCCGGTTTCCGGTTCAGGCGGCGCAAAACGGCGGCGGCGCATTTATGATCCCCTATTTTGCGGCGCTGCTGTTGGTCGGTATTCCGCTCATGTGGGTGGAATGGACCATAGGACGCCATGGAGGGCAGTACGGCTATGGAACTGCGTCAGGCGCTTTCGGGACGTTGACCTCGTCCCGCCGGGGCGCACGCATCGCCAACCTGCTGGGGGTGCTGGGCATCACCGTTCCGCTTCTGTTTGCCATCTTTTATACTTATGTGGAATCGTGGACACTTGCCTATAGCTTTTTCTCGATCACCAACCAGTACAACGGTCTTTTGTCTATCGGCGAAATGTCGGGGTTTCTCGCCGCTTTTCAAGGCAAGGTGACCAACGAACATTTCTCCGGACTGACCACCGGACTGATCTTTTTTTTCATCACCCTCTTTTTGAACGTATACATCTTGTCACGGGGCATCTCGGCGGGTATAGAAAAACTCGCCAAGATCGCCATGCCGCTTTTGTTCGTATTTGCTTTTATCCTCGTCATTCGGGTCTGGACGCTTGATGCACCCGATCCGGCAAAACCCGAAAACACGGTGTTCAACGGTTTTGCCTTTTTGTGGAACCCCGATCTTTCGGCCATCGGAAGTGCCAAAGCCTGGTTGGCCGCCGCCGGTCAGATTTTTTTCACGCTTAGCATAGGATCGGGCGCTATCCTGACCTATGCCAGCTATCTCAAACGACGCGACGATGTGGCGCTGACAGGGCTTACCACGTCGATGACCAACGAATTTGCCGAAGTCGTGTTGGGCGCATCGATCGCGATTCCGGTTGCCGTTGCCTTTTTTGGCGTCATGGAAACACAGATGATCGCCAAAGGCGGTTCGTTCGATCTTGGTTTTGTCGCCATGCCGGTGATCTTTCAGCAGTTGCCATTCGGCGCCTTTTTTGGCATGCTCTGGTTTCTACTGCTGTTTTTTGCCGGTATCACCTCGTCCGTCGCGCTTTGTTCGCCTGCGATGGCTTTTTTGCAGGATCAGTTGAAACTCTCACGAGGCAAAGCCGCTCTGCTCGTCGGCGCGGTGCTTCTGTTCTGGGGACTCCCCGTCGTGCTGTTTCTGGGTCACGGCTATCTCGACGAATACGACTTCTGGGCTGGTACTTTTCTTCTGGTCGTATTCTCACTGATTGAAGTGATCATTTTTGCATGGATATTCGGGATCGACCGAGGGTGGGCCGAACTGCACGAAGGCGCACAGATCAAAGTGCCGGTCGTCTTCAAGTATATCATCAAATACGTGGCTCCGATCTATCTTTTTGGTCTGCTGGCGTTCTGGGGATATCAGGATGGGATTCCCATTCTGACCATGGCAACCCGGAATCCGGACGACATTTTTTATCTATGGGTCGCACGTTTTTCGATGGTTCTGCTCTTTGTTATCATTCTCGGCTGGTTGTTCCGGGCCTATAAAAAAGGAACCGTGCGCGACGAGCATTAGACAAGCCGACGCCGATCCGAAACGACCGATTGCGTATGGAGGCCACACGGAGCGGTGTTCTGGCGAGCCGCATTCCACAAGGAGATACGATATGGAACCGGGCATGACAACTGGCGGATGGTTGTTTTTGGTATTGGCATGGGGATCGATCATCGGATTGACCGTCTACTGTTTTGTAAGGGTGTTGGGCGAAAAATGAAGCGTGAAGCGTTGTTGCGCTTCGACTTTTCAAGGAGTCATGCATGCAGGATTTTGTAGCGATAAAAGGCGTGGATATCGAGTTGTACGATTTTATGATCGGCGAACGCAAGCGTCAACGCGAAGGCATCGAGTTAATCCCTTCCGAGAACTATGTTTCTTCGGCGGTGCTCGAAGCCATGGGATCCATCCTTACCAACAAGTATTCCGAGGGATATCCGGGCAAACGCTACTATGGCGGACAGGAGTATATAGACCGGGTGGAGAATCTGGCTCGTCAGCGTGCCAAAGAACTCTTCGGAGCCGAACATGTCAACGTACAGCCGTACTCCGGAAGTCCGGCCAATATCGCGGTCATGTTCGGGTTGCTCTCCTACGGCGATACGATCATGGGCATGCGGCTCGATCAGGGAGGACATCTGACTCACGGTCTCGGCGTCAACTTCTCAGGCAAGTCGTATAACGTGGTGTCCTACGGAGTGCGCCGGGACAATGGACGAATCGACATGGACGAAGTCCGGCAAATCGCGCTTCAGCATCGTCCCAAACTGGTCATATCCGGTGCAACGGCCTATCCGCGTCTTTTCGATTTCGAGGCGTTCAAGACGATCGCCGACGAGGTAGGGGCCATCGCCATGGCGGATATTTCGCACATATCGGGGTTGGTGGTAGCTGGGGTTCACCCTTCCCCGTTGCCTTTTACCGACGTCGTCACCACGACCACGCACAAGACCCTGCGCGGTCCCCGAAGCGCCATCATCATGTGTAAGGAACAGTACGCCAAGGACATAGACCGCGCCGTTTTTCCGGGACTTCAGGGCGGACCGCACGACCATACCACCGCGGCCAAGGCCATCGCGTTCAAGGAGGCGATGAAGCCGGAATTTAAAGACTATGCGCGTCAGATCGTCGCCAATGCAAAAGCGCTGGCCGACGAATTGCTGGCCTGCGGTTTCGATCTGGTCTCCGGGGGAACCGACAACCATCTGGTCCTTGTCGATCTGACCCACAAAGGTGTTATCGGCAAAGATGCGGAAACGGCACTGGACAAAGCAGGACTGACCGTCAACAAAAACTCCGTTCCCTACGACACCCGTTCGCCGTTTAGTCCCAGCGGTATTCGTCTCGGTACCCCGGCGGCGACGACACGCGGGATGAAAGAGCCGGAAATGCGGAGGGTCGCCCGCTGGATCGAACGAGCCATCAGCCATCCTTCGGACGACGCTCGATTGGCCGCGATCCACGACGAAGTACGGGAAATGTGTGCCGGATTTCCCGTGCCGGGTATAGGATGAGACCGTCTTCTCGTTTTCGACTCTTGCTTGCTTCGATCCGATGAAACCTTTTTTATCCTTGCGGCTTTTGTTGATTCCAATCTTGGGCGTAGGGAGTTTTCTGTCGGTTTCGGACGAAGAACCCGACCGTGAACAAAGGGCACGCGGTCAATACATCTACGCCATGCAATGCGCCGCATGTCACGGCGAAGAGGGCAAAGCGACGTTCCGAGGCGACAATGTAAAAACGCTGCCGGGGATTCATATCCCCGGAACCGATTTCGAGATCGGTCATCGGTTCCGGGGTTTTATGGCCACCCTGTTTACGGAAACCGAACGCGCGGATCTTGTAGCCTATGTCAAATCGCTCAAAGGGCGAAAAGGGTACGAAAAACCAGAGTTTCTGATCGACGCAATCGCCCTTGCGCCTTTTATTTCCGACCCCAGCGCCCGGATTGTGGACGTACGAAACACAGCGGAGTATCCGGTTTCGCATCTACCCAATGCCGTTCATCTCGATCCGGCGGTTCTGAATCCTCTTCCCGACCCGGCGATGTTTGCGTGGCTCATGACCGCCATCGGCGTCGGAGACGATACCTACGTAGTTGCCTACGACGACAATGGTGGACGTTCCGCCGAGTTGTTTTGGGCTGTGCTTCAGGAATACGGTCACGGGCGTGTCAGCGTGCTGGACGGTGGATGGCGTGTATGGACGGCGCAGCATCGCTATACGACCGAGTGGCAACCGTCAAAACGCGATGTCACCTTTACTCCACGTCCTCGTACCTATAGCCATATTGTAGACACGATCGCAACCGCAAAACTTGCCCTCTTTGTAGATGCAGGTCAGCGGCCTTCTTCGAAACACACCGTTTCGATTCCTTTCGACCGCCATCTGCAACCCGACGGTGCTTTTCTCCCCGCGACCTGCCTGACGACCCTGTATCGTCAGGCAGGTGTTACGCCGGATCGCCCCGTATATGCCGTCGCCGCGCATACCGCCGACGCCGCGTATACGCTTTTTGCCCTACGGTTGCTGGGCTATCCGGATGTGCGTATGACATCTTCTCCCCATTGGGCCGTCTCTCAAGCGATGCGTTAAAGAAATCTCCGACCGGAACTTTTTTGTTCTCTGCATCGTTATGGAAACGTACGCAGTTTATCGGCGGTTCGGAGCGTAGGAAAAACACCAGATATAGTTCGTTTTTACCGGTGGGAGGAAAAAACATGTCTCTTCAAACCACGCTGACGGTGCTTGGTATCGTGATCGCCGCCGGAGCCGCTTTGTATACCTTTCGGACGACCGCTCAGTCCAAACCCGCTCAACAGATGTCCAAAACCGTAAAGATCGTCGAGTTCAACCGAGACGGAACGAGGAAAGGAGTCGTCATGACCGACAAAATTCATAAAACGGACGCCGACTGGAAAAAGCAGTTGACTTCGGAGCAGTTTGACGTGACCCGCAAGAAAGGCACAGAACGGGCATTTACCGGTAAATATAACAAACATTACGAAGAGGGGATGTATACTTGTGCGTGCTGTGGCACGCCGCTATTCAGCTCCGAGACCAAGTTCGACTCCGGCACGGGCTGGCCGAGTTTCTATGCGCCCATCGCGGAGGAAAACGTGGAGCTGGAGCGAGACGTAAGCTGGAGCATGGTCCGTACCGAGGTGTTGTGCAAACGATGCGATGCGCATCTGGGTCATGTATTTGACGACGGCCCCAAACCCACGGGGTTGAGATACTGCATGAATTCCGCGTCGCTCAATTTCGAACCCAAAAAAGACGGCAAATAACCCAAAAAAGATAGGGGTAGATAAAACCTCTATTACCGGGTCTATCGGTAGGGTGTCATATCGATACCGGGATAGGTCTGCTCGATCAGACCGACGGTCTGCGGTGTATAGTAGGGGTGGCCGGGTTCCGGCCATCCAAACAGCGAACGCACACGCGGTGTAGTCTTGGTAAAAAACGGCATCATGAAATTGCGCTCTCCGTAGATAAACGGATTGGAAAAACGTGTCCACCGGTCGTTGTCGCGGCGGCACATGGAGAGCGTCCAGAACGCCCGTTGTTTGCGTTTGTTCTGAAACGGCTGTGCGGCGTGGATCAGATAGGAGGAGTAAAACGCCGCCGATCCGCGTGTTCCTGTGGCGCGTTTGGGCGGCGCCAGTTCGGGAGCCTTCCGGATATCCTTGAGCGAGCCGCCGGCCACGTTATCGGCGGAAAAACCGCGCGAAAAGGTGTCCGCCGCTTGAACATGCGATCCGGGAATGACGAGCATAGGAGCGCCATCCTCTTCTACATCATGGAGATACGCGCCGGAGTTCACGTAGTCGAACCGTCCCGTATCATGAAACGGCGGTAGCAAACAGTTGGTGTAGTGGTCGATGTGATACCCTTCCCACGGATGCTCGGCATGGCGTTTGTCGGTCGGGCCGCTCCGCATAAACAGGTGTGCGTTGCAATAGGTGGCCTTGTCACCAAGCAGTTGTTCGAAAATATCCAGATACGTTTTGTTTTCGATCAACCGGTCCAGCGCGTCCATGCCGACCGGAAACTGCGAACGTCCCTCGCTATGGTTGTGCGTAGTAGTAAAACCGTCAGAGACCTTTTTGTCCGTCTGACCGGCTTCGAAATCCTCTCGCCATTCCACAAACGGCTTTCCGTAGAAAATCTGCTCCATGGCGGCGCACGCCGCATCCATCTCTTCCGCCGAAAACACATCGGGTATGATGAGGTACCCATCTCGGTAAAACGTGTCTAATTGTGTTTGCGTAAGGGTCATATAAGGTTCCTTTCTTTAAGACATCAAGCTGACCGCTATAAACGGGTATGATCTAAAGAGCTATTTTCTCGAACGTCGCTCCATATAAGCTGGGATCGTCGATACGGTTTAAATATATGATCTAACGTTTTGGCTGCCCACTCTTTTCTTGCGCTTTGCCCTTCCTTTTGCACCAGCCCGTCCCTATACTGTCTGATACAGGCTCAATCTTTTGTTCGCCGCCTTTCCGGAATTCGTCATGGCGTATCTTGTCCCGGCTCGTACCGTGCGAGTCGAGTTGGAAATAAAGAAAAGCCGTTTTATCGCAACGGTGGGCCGCGCAGAGAATCGGGTTGCGGCGCTAACCTTTATCGACGCCGTACGCGCCGAATTTCCGGATGCGACGCACAATGTCTGGGCCTTTGTCGCCGGTCGCCCCGGCAACACGCTCGACATCGGCATGAGTGACGACGGCGAGCCGCATGGCACGGCCGGCCGCCCCATGCTAAACGTCCTTGCAACATAAAGGCGTCGGTGAGATCGTAGCGGTAGCGACTCGGTATTTCGACGGTGTAAAACTCGGCGCCGACGGCTTGGTACGTGCGTATGGTGGCGTAGTGCAGCAAGCGCTCGATGCGCTTCCAGTAGTAGAACAAATAGCCTATCGCCAAGCCCGTCTTGTGCTTCCCTATGCACTCGAAAACCCCGTCCGTCATCTGTTGGAATCCATGAAACTCTTTGTCTATCAATCAGAATACGAAAACCACGTCATGTTGTACATCAGGGTTCCGGAAGCGATTTGCAACCCTCTGGCTGTTCGGCTATACACGGCGACGGCCGGAACAGCGGTGTTGCACTGGATAGAAAAACCGTCATGAGCGTCCAAACGCTATACCGGTTGTTGGCGATGTTCGCTGTCGTCGGTTTTGTCGCGCTGATCCTGAGCCGGGCAGGTCTTACAAGCGAATGGACGATAAGATCGGGGCAAGGCGAAAACCGGCCCGTCAAATTGCGTGTGTGGGATTGGTGGAGTCCATCGGGCAACGAAGAATACGGCTTTTATTTTGACGGGCTCAAAACCGTTTTCGAGCGGCAAAATCCGGATGTGGAGATCGTTTTTCAGATCGTTCCCTTTGGCAATTACGTCCAAAAACTCTCCACGGCCATGGTGGGCAAATCTCCACCCGACGTGTTTCAATCATCCGTATACTGGGCTGAGGGGTTCTATCAGCGCGGCATGTTGAGACCGCTCAACGATCTCCTTGCACGCGATCCGGTTCACGAGGACGGTTCGCGTATTTCCGAAGCGGATTTTCTGCCCTCCGCATGGCGGCACAACCACACCCAAGACGGTGTCGTGTACGGTATTCCGCAGATCATCGACGCAAGCTGTCTGATCTGGAATCTGGATATTCTACATAAAGAGGCCGCGCATGACCAAGAAATCCGCGATCTGTTCATCAGCGACTCCACCGGCGTGGTGGACTATGCCCGCATCCGATACGACGCCATACGCGACTGGGAACACTTTCGCCGTATCGCAAAAAAGCTGACAAGGTACGACGCAGACGGCAGGATCGTTCAAGCCGGTTTTATGATTCACGCCTATGGCGGCGGCGCGGGTATGTTTCCCCCGTGGCTTTCGGCCAACGGCGGGCAGTTTCAGGATGCCGCAGGAACGCTTGTACGGTTTGATACGCCTGCCGGCGTAGAAGCCATGGAATTTATGGCCGGACTGTACTGGAAAGACCGCGTATGTCTTCCGTTCCGACGGCAACTGGTGGATGCGGAACAGTTTCAGGAAGGCAATGTAGCCTGTATTGCCGCCGGCACGTGGTCGGGCAAGGACATCATGCGCAACACGCTCGGATGGCAGCATTTTGGCAAAACGGCCTTCCCACCCGGTCCGCAAGGCAAAGGATACCGGACCGTCACCTGGGGCAACATGCTCGTCATCGCCCGTAACACCCCGCATCAGGAAGCCTCATGGCGATACATCAAATTCGTATGCAGTCTCGAAGGCAATCTGTTGCGTCTCAAATACCTGCGGTATCCCGGTCCGAGGGTGGATTTCTACCAAACCCCCGGATGGCAGGAGGCGCTGATCGAGCGACCGTATCTGTCCAATATCAAAAACATTCTGCTGGACGGAGACAAACTGCGGCATACCGAGATCATCGCGGTCGACCATCAGGTCAACCCGGTCATAGAGACGCTGTTGCTCCGATATCCGGACATCATGGAGGGGAACGGTCCCTATCCTTCGGTGGAGGCGGCGCTCAAACAGGCCGCGTATCACGCCAATCGTGTGTTTGACCGGTACAATATCCAAGTAAAACAGTGGACGGCAAGAGAGCAGTTTGAAGAGTGAAGTTCGAAAGATGAAACTACTTGGGGGAGAATGTATTATGGGCAGGTCGTTCTATCGAAGGTTGACCCCTTATTTGTATCTTGCGCCGGCCATGACCGTCATTTTCGGGTTTAGCGTCGTGAGTATGGGCATCAGTTTTTATTCCAGCTTCCATGACTATGACGCTTTTGCCGGAGCGTCCCGGTTTGTGGGGGTGGACAACTATCTCCGGGCGTTGTTCGAGCCGGACAGTCATTTCTGGCTGGCCATGCGCAATACGTTGTTTTACGTGGTGATGAGCGTGGCCGGGGTGTTGCTCACGGCGTTGCCCTTGGCCCTGCTCTGTCAGCGCATCCGAAAGGGACAAGCGCTGTTTCGCACGCTTTATTTTTTGCCCTCGATTACGCCGGGTGTGGTTGTCGCGCTCGTATTTTTTCATCTGTTCGGCGTATGGGGTCAGGTACTGGACAACGCGGCCACTGCGCTTCCTGCGCTTGCCTTTCTGGGGGTATGGTCGGGAGCGGGATACAACATGGTCATTTTTCTGGCCGGACTTACCGACATCCCCCGGCATCTATACGACGCCGCCAAAGTGGACGGTGTCGACGCATGGGGACAGTTTCGCCACGTCACCCTGCCCATGTTGCGCAATACCTTGGTATTTGTGACGGTCATGACGGTCATCGGCGCGTTTCAGGTGTTTACATCCGTCTATATCATTACGGGCGGAGGGCCGGAACGCAGTACCGAGGTGATCACCTATACCATTTTTATCAACGCTTTTGCCGTTGCCGGACAAATGGGCTACGCTTCGGCAATGGCATGGCTGCTTTTTGCGGTGATCTTCGTATTTGTCTTTATCCAGATGCGTATTTTTCGTTCGAGAAACGTCTATGAAGGATAGACGTCTGCGTTTCGCGCCGATGGTGGCGCTCATCCTCATGATACTCGGCGCGGTCGTCATGACCTATCCCTACGCCTACATGGTCGGCTCGTCGTTCAAAACCCGGCGCGAGTTTGCGGAGGACAAATCCGGTCTTATTCCCCCGCGTTACCAGATCGAAGAGCGACTCAAGGCGGCGAGCGGAGAAGAAAGCGCGCTTGACTGGCCGGGCGCGGAGTGGTCGTTTTTCCACAACTATGTAGACGCCGTGCGTTTTGGCAAGGTAGATCGGTTTCTTGCGAACAGTTTTATCTATGCGGTAACGCTCACGGGGGTGCAGTTGTTTTTCAACATCCTCGCGGCCTATGCCTTTGCCCGGATGGAGTTTGCCGGAAAAGGCGTGTTGTTTGGCTTTGTTCTGTCCACTATGATGATTCCGTCTGCCGTGCAACTGATCCCCAATTTTCTTGTCATCCGCGAACTCGGTCTGGTGGATACCCTGTGGGGGGTTCTGTTACCCGGTTTTGCGGGTGCATTTGGTATTTTTCTGCTTCGCCAGGCATTTCTCAATATCCCCAACGAACTCGAACATGCCGCGCGTATCGACGGCTGTGGCTCGTGGGGCATCCTGTGGAACGTCGTCCTGCCGCTGTCAAAACCGACGTTGATCACGCTGGGTCTTTTTACCTTCATGGGCGCGTGGAATATGTTCGAATGGCCGCTTGTGGTGCTCAGCAATCAGGATTATTATCCTCTGACGGTAGGGTTGAGTTTTTTTCGCATGGAAACCGGAGCGGATTGGCCTCGCATTTTTGCTGCGAGCGTCATGGGCGCCGCACCGCTTATCTTGCTGTTTCTGATCGCGCACCGGTATTTTGTAGGCGGGATCAGCTTGAGCGGGATGAAAAATTAGAAACTACCCGCAGGTTACCGGTACACGGCCTGAATAAGCGCTCGGATATACCCGTTGGCGTAAGCCCTTCCCGCCCAATCCCCTAGCGGATGCTGGAGGGCCGGCGTGTGGTCCATCATGATCGCGCCCGTATAGCCGATGTCGTGATAAACCTGCATCGCTTCGACCATATCGACGTCGCCCTCGTCGAGAAATACCTCGATAAACCGATATTCGTCCATATTGTCCGTTTTCCCACGGATGTTACGGAAGTGAACGAATACGATTCTGTCTTGTTCGCCGATACGCCGGATGGCGCGAGGAACGTTTTCCCCCATTTCCGCTACGCATCCTTGGCAGAACAGCATACCGTTTGAACGCCCGTTGTGTAGCGAAAATATCCTTTCGTATTGGTCGAGGCTGGAAACGATACGGTCCGCTCCGCCAAGCGGTACAGGGATCGGCGGATCGTCCGGATGCAGGGCGATGCGTACCCCGGCTTCTTCGGCAATGGGCATGATACGGTCGTAGAAGTAGGATAGGTTTTCCCATAGCCGATCTGCCGAAATGGCTTTGTCCGGATGCTCTTGCGGATTTTTACTGTATTCGGTCATGTCGAACGTGCTATAAAGGACATTGCCCCTGCCGACGGTGGCCGGCGTGCGGAAGTGCCCGATGCCTTGATAGGTGTATGCAGTGTTGGGGACACCGGCGGCCCCGATGGCGCGCAGGATGCGTTTCCACGTCTCGATCTGCTCGTCGCGCCCCGGAAGCCCGTGAACGATCTTTTCTCTTGGCAGAAACGCAGAATGGAGGACATGCAGTTCGAGACCGTGTGCTTCGACAAAACGCCTGAGACGTTTGAATTCCTCCGCAGGGTCCGGCCAATGGGCCCCCTCCGCCGGATAATGGACCAGCAGACAATCCAGCCCCATGGCTTTGTAAAAGTTAAGCCTGTCGTGATCGACATCTTTCCAGAACAGATAGTCCATGAGCTTCATGACAACCTCCTCAAAGAAGTTTGAAGCCAGAAGTTCGAAGGGTGAAAGCAATACGCCCCTTCCTTTCTTTAATCGGATCGGGCGGGACTGTCAAGACACAGGTTAATGTCTTGACGTTTTTTCGCGCCGGTTCTATCATTACAGGATCACCTATCATTTACCCTGAACAGCCAACGGAGGACCTCATGCCCGGTTGGGGCTTTTCCCGTACAGCACCGCTTTTTTTAGCATGGGTCGTCTGTTTTGCGACCTGCAACGGAAGCGCTGAAAAACAAAACACGACATCGGCCCCTGCCGGTCCGGTCGTCAATAGTGTAGGGGTTGAGTTACCTTCCGATGCCGCACCGCTTTCGGAGCAGATGCTGATGACCTTTATCGAAGAACCCAAAACGCTCGATATAAGTCTCGACAATTACGGGGTAAAGGGTGCCGACCCGTGGCTGTTCGAGCGACTGGTCATGTTCGACCCCGACGATATAGCCGGGCCGGGCGTGGCGGACCGGTGGGAACCTTCGCCGGATGGACGCAAATGGACGTTTTATCTCCGCAAAGACGCAAAATGGAGCGATGGGCGACCGTTGACCGCACAGGATTTCGTATTTACCTATCGACGGTTTCTCGATCCCGCCGAAGGCAACGTGTTTGCCTTTCTTTTTTACGACATCAAAAACGCCCGTGCCTTTAACCACGGCGATATCAAAGACCGAACCGCCGTGGGGGTCCGCGCCATCGACGACCGGACCTTGGAAATCGAAACCGAAGGCCCCTGTCCCTATCTTCCCTACATCGTCGCGTACAACTCGGCGGCTCCGGTTCCGCCGCATCAGGTGGAAAAATACGGACGGCGGTGGACCGAGGCCGGAAATATGGTCAGCAACTACACCTACAAACTAACCGAGTGGGTGTATAACAAATATCTGTTGTACGACCTCAACCCGCACTACAACGGTCCGCACAAAGCTCGGTTGGAAAAACTTAAACTCAAGTTTATCATCGAAAGACAGCACCCCGGCATCACCCCGTATGAAAACAATGAAGTCGATCGTCAGGACGGCATAAGCGCCACCGATCTCGGCATGATCGAGCAACATCCTACCTTGAGCACAGAATTGCGGTCGAACCCGCATTTTCAAACGTGGTATCTATTTTTCCGTGCGGCCGCACCGCCGTTTAACGACCTGCGGGTACGTCAGGCGTTCAGCCATGCGATAGACCGCGAGATGATCTGCCGGGTGGTCCTCAAGGGGCATGGCACGCAGGCGTATACCATGCTCCCGCCGGGTTTTTCCGGATATACGGGCGACCGGCTGAAGGACATTCAGAAATTCGACATAGAAAAGGCGAAAAAACTGTTGGCCGATGCCGGATATCCGGGCGGAAAAGGTTTTCCGACGGTGGAGTTTTGGCTGCGTCAGGCGGATCCCAATCAGATGTCGATCGCACAGGCCATTCAGGAAATGCTCAAACAAAACCTTGGTGTGCAGACGCAACTGCGCAATCAGGAAGTCGGCTTATATATGGACAACATGTACAAACACGCCGTGCCCTTTAGCCTGATTCCGTATCAGTACGACTACCCGGACCCGCACAACATGCTGTCGCAGGTATGGCATTCTCAACCGGTGGGACATGGCCGGCACGACTGGAAAAACACCCGGTTTGACGAAATGGTGGATCTTGGGGGTACCACCATCGATCAGGCGAAGCGGATGGGCTACTATGCCGAGGCGGAACGTGCGTTGGTGGAAGATGTGGGCGGGGTGTTTATCTATCATACCCATGCACTGGAGCTTCGCAAACCTTGGGTAAAAGGGCTAAACAAAAATGCTTTCGGGTCGGACATGTTCTGGGGAAACCGCACCAGCCTTATGGGTGTGTATATCGGCGACAACGTGGGGAAACGAGTGAAATAGGAGGACATGGGCATGGGTGAAGTCTTTACGTTTCAGTACACGATGTGGTCGATTGGGTTGGGGTGTCTGGTCGGCGTGTCGCTTGTCATTGGTGCGGTGCTGGGGATCGTCTGGAAACCTCCGTCAAACATCACCTCGGCGCTGACCGCCTTTGGCGCGGGTGCGCTACTGGCCGCGTTGAGCGTCGAACTGGTCGCTCCGACCGCGGCGGCGGTGCTTGAAAATGCGGAGGCGCACGCAGAGTGAGCAGGTGGCGGTCACGACGCGGTAGCGGCCATGCTCTGGCTATTGGCCGGCAGTGCGGCCGGCGGGCTTATTTTTGTAATATTCGACCGTATGCTCAACGCCAAAGGCGGGTATCTGCGCAAAGCGGCTACCGCCATTTCCTATCTCAGCAACCGTCGCAAAAAACAGATTACTCAAATGTTGGAACGGCTCGGTGATATCGAGTTTATCCGGAGCATCCCGCCCGAACAGGTGCACTCGCTGATCGACTTTGTGCGACCGGTCACGTTCCAGCCGGGCGAAAAGCTGTTTGATATGGGCGATGTCGGGGATCGGCTGTACTTTCTGGAAGAAGGCGATATCGGACTTTCGGAAAACGGCGAGGAATTCAAGACGCTTCATGCCGGCGAGGTGTTGGGCGAGATCGCGCTGGTGACCGGCGCGCCCCGTACGGCCAACGCCATCGCCAAAACCAGAACCATCGCCTTCGAACTGCTCAAGGCGGACTTCGACCGGCTTCGCAGGCTGTCTCCCGATCTCGATGCGGCCATCATCCGAATCACGAACCAGCGGCTTGAAGACTTGCAGGATCGGCGTATCGAAACGACCCAAGCCGCGCAGCATTGGGCGTCTGCCGCCAAAAACAATATTGGCCACATGGGCGTACCCACGCAGGAAGAAATCCATGAGGCGGCGAAAGAACACGGTGGCGCGCCGATGTCGATCTGGCTCGGCACGGTGTTGGATAGCATACCGGAAAGTTTTGTATTGGGGGG
>VGJU01000099.1 GCA_016867335.1 Candidatus Zixiibacteriota bacterium
TCGGGTTTGCAGTTGATCCAGCGTATGAAGCTGCATACTCTCCTCCATCTTGTCACACCCGGGGAAAAACGTTTGAACGAGGCAAAAGCCTCACAAAACATGCAAGGCTTTACGGAACCCGTCCGTACGGCACTCAGACACGTAACTCCACATCATAACGGGTTTTGAGACAGGCTACGGCTTTATGCTGAAGCGTATTTACCTCTTCGTCTGTCAGGGTCCGGTCGGCGGCGCGAAACCACATCGCATAAGCAAGACTCTTTTTGCCGGCGGGAACTTGTTTGCCGCGATACACGTCGAACAGCGCCAGACGTTCGAGCAGGGGACCGCAAGATTCGTACAGCGTCTCCGCAATGGCCTGATGTTCGATTTTTTCGGCCACGATCACCGCTAAATCCCGCTCGACGGACGGAAATTTTGGCATGGCTCGATAGACACGTCGGACCGAACTTAGTCCGTAGAGATATTCGACGTTGATCAGGGCCATCCAAACGGGTTCGCGCAGATCGTACAACTGTCGTACCGCTTCGCCGACTCGTCCGCAGAAACCCGCACAAACGTCGCCGACCATAAGCCGGGCCGCACTGCTCGGATCGAATGGTCCTTGCGCTCCATCATACGGAACGGCCAGAATATTGTCAAGGGCGAACCTGTCGAGAACAAAGTCGGCCACCCCTTTGATATCGAAAAAGTTTACCGGGTCGGCAACGCCGCTCCAGTGGGGTTCCGAACGCCGTCCTGTCATGACGATGCACAATTCGACCGGCTCGTCGGGCAACGGACCGTCCGGACAGGGACGATAGACGCGCGCCACCTCAAAAATGCACATGTCTCGTACCTGTCGGTTCATGTTCCACCGGACCACGTTCAACACGGAAGCCGCCAAGCTGGCCCGCATGGCCGACAATTCAGGGCTGAGAGGATTTTCGAGCATCAGCCCTTCGATATGCGGCATGACCGCCCGGTTTTGGTCCGGATGGACAAAACTGTGCGAGACGATCTCGGTAAAACCGGCTCCGGTCAGCAGGTCGCGTATCCGTCCGACCGTCGTTTCCCGGACTTGTCGCTGGATTCGGTACTGCATCCGAGCCGAATCCATGCTCTCGTCCATGTCCAGCGGCGACGGAGTGGACATTATCGCGTCGATCCGGTCGTATCCATAGAGACGGGCGATCTCTTCGATAAGATCAGCCTCGCGTGTGACGTCACGTCGATAGGACGGTGGGGTGACGATCAGCGTGCCGTCCTCGTCTTTTACTTCGAACCTCAGCGCTTCAAGAATGTCGCAAATCTCAGGGGACCCTATGGCGACGCCGAGCAGGAGATGGACCCGTTCGGGGCGTAGCCGTACGACCGGTGCCGATGTCGGTGCGACACGCACATCGATGACACCGTTACCTATCTGTCCACCCGCCGTTTCCGCCACAAGTCGGGCGGCGCGTGCGACCGCATAATCCTGCAACTCCGGATCCACACCTCGCTCGAAACGCCGGGAAGCGTCGGTGGCAAGGTTGAGCCGCCGCGCACCGGCGCGGATACGATCGGGCGTCCAACAGGCGCCTTCCAAAAATACGTGGGTAGTTTCAGGTGTGATTTCGGTATTTAGTCCCCCCATGACGCCCGCCGCGCCGACATAGCGTTCGCGGTCGGCGATCATGAGCACCTCGGCCGATAAGCCGCGTTCCTGACCGTCGAGCGTGACAAAGGTTTCCGTTTCGGATGCGCGACGAACGATAAGCGAACGACCGGCCAACCGATCAAGGTCGTAAGCATGAAGCGGTTGTCCCAATTCCAGCATGACGTAGTTGGTTACATCCACTACGTTGTTGATTGGGCGGATACCCGCGGCTTTGAGCCGGCGGACCATCCAGTCCGGGGAAGGACCGATGTGGACATTTTTGACGACGCGGCCTACAAACCGAGGACAGTCGTCCGGGGCAAAGACGGCAACCGAAGCTTCTTCCGACACGGGCGGGCCGGTCTCCTGTAATGTCGCATCAGGCAGACGCAGCGCACCGCGTGTCAATGCCGCGACTTCACGGGCGATACCGACAAGTGACAGACAGTCCGGGCGGTTGGTGCCGACATTGATGCTCAAGATGACTTCGGGGTCGCCGATCAGGTCGGACAAAGGCCGTCCCACAGGCGCATCGGAGGCCAACACCATGATGCCGTCCGCCTCGTCGGACAGTCCCAATTCCGCTTCGGAGCAGATCATGCCGTTTGAGACAACACCACGTATTTTGGCTTGCCGGATTTCCATGCCACCGGGCAACACCGTCCCTACCCGCGCCACCGCTACGCGCTGACCGGTCGCCACATTTGGCGCGCCGCAGACGATTTCGAGCATTTCGTCGCCGGTATGGACCGTGCAAAGCGAAAGACGGTCGGCATTGGGATGTTTTTCAGCCAAAAGCACATGACCGATCACCACCCCTTCCGCGGAAGCACCCTGCCGGGCGACGTGTTCGACCTCCAACCCCAGCATGGTAAGCCGGTGGGTCAACTCTTCCAGCGGCCACGGAATATCTACGTATTCACGCAACCAAGAAACCGGAACATCGATAATCATAGCATGTTACCCTTGAGACAGAAACCGGAGATCGTTCTCCAGAAACATGTGGATGCTTTCTATGCCGTATTTGAACATGGCAAGCCGGTCCAACCCCATGCCAAAGGCGTATCCGGTATATTTTTCGGAGTCGTAGCCGACAAAACCGAATACGGCGGGATCGACCATGCCGGCGCCCGAAATTTCCAGCCATCCCGTACCCTTGCAGATGCCGCAGCCTTTTTCGTTGCAGACGACACACGAAAACGAGTAATCCACGCTCGGTTCGGTAAACGGAAAAAAGTCGGGACGAAAACGAACTTTGACTGCTTTTCCAAACAGTCGACGCGCAAAATAGGTAAGATCGCCCTTGAGATGCGCCATCGATACGCCTTGAGCTACATACAGTCCTTCACACTGGTGAAAGGCAAAAGCGTGGGTGGCGTCGGGGTTTTCGTGGCGGTAGGTGCGACCGGGCGCGATGACACGCACGGGGGGCGGGTAAAGTTCCATGACCCGGATTTGAACGGGCGACGTATGGGTACGCAGTACCCTGTCTCCGCCCATATAGAAGGTATCGTGTGTGTCACGCGCCGGATGGTTTGCCGGGATGTTGAGTGCCTCGAAATTGTAGTAGTCGCGTTCGATTTCGGGTCCGTCGGCGACGGTAAAACCCATTTCGCCAAAGATGGCGACCACCTCTTCACGGATAAGGGTCAGTGGGTGTTTGCGCCCGATGGAAGGACGACGTCCCGGCAGCGTAATGTCAAGTCGCTCCACCACCGCCGCTGCGTCTTGTAACGCGCGTTGCCGTGTGGCCAGTGCGTCGGTTACCGTCCGGTTGGCGAGGTTGACGCGCTGGCCGGTGCGGGGGCGGTCTTCCGGAGCCATGTCACCCATGCCGCGCAAAAGCGCGGTAAGCTGCCCACTGCGACCCATATAGCGGATACGCACTTCTTCCAACGCCGCTGTATCCGTAGCCTGATCTATTTCTTCCAGCGCCCTGCGTTCCATATTTTCTATGCGGTCTATCATATCCGGTTCCTGATTGGCTCTGTAAACGACAATGCGGAAGCCAGACGCACAGCGCCTGACCCGGTCTTGGCACAGGCACTGCAAACGCTCGGCGCAGGACACTCAAAGACGTCGCCGGCGTGTCTGTCTTCCGCATCGGAAGCCCGCCCGTTTCGGACAGGCGTCGGACGGATTAAAGATGTGCTTTTACCGCCTCGGCGACCGCCGCAAACCCCGAAGGGTCGTTTACGGCCAATTCGGCAAGCGCTTTACGATCCATCTCGATATGGGCGACTTTCATACCGTGTATCATCTGTCCGTAGGACAGACCGTTGATCCGGGCCGCCGCGTTTATGCGGGTAATCCAGAGCGTTCTGAAATCGCGTTTGCGCTGTCGTCGATCACGGTAAGCATAGGCAAGACTTCGGTTGACCGCCTCTTCCGCCGTCTTGTACAGCCGATTTCTACGTCCCCAGTAGCCTTTGGCCTGGGCGATGACCTTTTTGCGTCTGTGGTGCGAGGCCACAGAATTGTTTGCGCGTGGCATAACTATCCTCTCTCCGCTTTGCTTTCCGGTGTGGAACGGTTTTCACAACTGCTACGCATGACGATCAATACGGAATCATGCGTTTGAGCTTCGGGGTGTCCGCTTTGGCTACCATCGCGCTATGGCGCAGTTTGCGTCTGCGGTTGCCCGACTTGGCTATTTTGTAATGCGTGGCAAAGGCGTGTCCGCGTTTGAACTCTCCTGTTGCCGTTTTTTTGAACCGCTTGGCGGCTGTTTTCAACGTTTTGATCTTGGGCATTTTCATTTCCTCGTCTACGTGTCGTGCGCCTTGTGGGCAGGTTTGAAACCTGCCCCTATTTGGGCATCAGGACCAGCGACATGCTTCTGCCTTCGAGTTTTGGCGTCTGTTCGAGGGTAGCGATATCCTCCAGCATCTTGGACATTTTGTCGAGACGCTGCTGGCCCAGTTCGATATGCGCCATTTCTCGGCCCCAGAATCGAACGGAAACCTTTACTTTGTTGCCGCTGGAGAGAAACTCTCTTGCCTGTTCCGCCCGATATTCGAGATCGTGGTCCGTAATTTTGGGTGTCTTGAATCGAATCTCCTTGAGTTGCATCACATGCTGTTTTTTGCGAGATTCTTTGACGCGTTTACTCTGTTCGTACTTGTATTTGCCGTAGTCCATGATCTTACAGACGGGCGGACGGGCATCGGGAGACACTTCCACGAGATCGAGTTCCACGGCTTCCGCACGGGTGACGGCTTCGCGTGTATCCAGAATACCCATTTGTTTTCCGTCTTCTCCGATCACGCGCACCTGTGGGACGCGGATCTGATTATTGATTCTGGGGGCTTGCTTTTGAATAAGAACTCACCTCCTGCATGGACCTACGATGACAACGCCGGGTCGTTTCGGCGTTATGGCTTGGGAGACAGGGTTTTTTCAATATCTTCCCGGACGAACGCGATAAAGGCGTCTACCGTCATCACACCGGCGTCGTGTTGTCCGCGCAGACGAACCGACACGCTGTCCGTATCCATTTCACGTGCGCCGACAACGGCCATAAAGGGAATTTTCTGCGTCTCGGCTTCCCGAATTTTATAACCGACTTTTTCGTTTCGGGTATCGGTTTCCACGCGCAGACCGTCGGCGGCAAGACGTGCGGCTACCTGTTCGACGTACGGTGTCTGTGTATCGGTGATACCGATGACTTTTACCTGTACCGGAGCCAGCCACGATGGAAATACACCGGCGCAGTGTTCGATGTACACACCCAAAAACCGTTCGATGCTCCCCAGCATAGCCCGGTGTATCATGGCAGGACGCTCGGCGGTTCCTGATTCCGCCACGTATTCGAGACCGAATCGTTCGGGCATGTTGAAATCGAGTTGGCAGGTGCCCAACTGCCACGGACGGTCAAGCGCGTCACGGACGAATACGTCGATCTTGGGACCGTAGAAGGCACCCTCGCCGGGTGCTACCCGGTGGGAGATGTCAAGTGTCTTTAGCACGCCCGATAACGTAGTTTCAGCACGGTCCCACACCTCGTCGGTCCCGGCCCGGTGGTCGGGACGGGTGGATAGATACACGTCGATATCGGTAAATCCGAGCAGGCTGTAGGTACGTTTGAGCATCTTCATAAAACCGTGAATCTCGGTTTGTATTTGGTCCGGACGGCAGAAGATGTGCGCATCGTCCTGCGCAAACGACCGGACCCGCATCAGTCCTGCGGTCACTCCCGACCGTTCGTAGCGGTGCAGACGTGCAAAGTCGGCGTAGCGGACCGGTAGATCACGGTACGAACGGTGTCCTGCCTGATACATAAGACAATGGCTGGGACAGTTCATCGCCTTGGGCGCATATTCGCGCTCGTCGGCGTTGATCGTAAACATCTCGCCCCAGAAATGGTCATAATGTCCGGAGATTTTCCAGAGACCCGCTTCGTAGATAAGCGGGGTGATGACCTCCTCGTACCCGAACTCGTCGTAAAGTTTGCGTACGTGATCGACAAGCAGATTGTAGAGTCGGGCGCCTTTGGGAAAAAAGAAGGGCGAAGCCGGGGCAAACGGATGAAACATAAACAGTTCCATTTGTCGGCCGAGTTTACGATGGTCACGGCGTTCGGCTTCTTCGCGTCGGGCGATAAATTCGTCGAGTTGTTTGCGGTCCGGAAACGAGACCCCGTAGATACGCTGTAGCATCCGATTTTTTTCATCACCACGCCAGTAAGCGCCTGCGATGTTTAGCAGTTTGAAAGTCTTGATTTTTCCGGTGGAGGCTACGTGCGGTCCCCGGCAGAGGTCTACAAAATCCCCTTGCTCGTACACGCTCAACGTTTCGTCGGGCGCTATCGTCTCGATGATTTCGGTTTTGTAGCTTTCGTTGCGCTTGCCAAACAAATCCAGCGCTTCATCGCGCGAAACGTCGCGCCGCCGGATCGGAAGGTCTGCACCGGCCAGTTCGGTCATATGCGTTTCGATACGGCGCAAGTCGTCTTCGGTAAACGGGACGGGTTTGTCAAAATCGTAGTAAAAGCCGTTTTGTATCGGAGGGCCGATGGTAAGTCGGGTTTCGGGAAACAGGTCTTTGACGGCCTGCGCCATGAGGTGGGCGGAAGAGTGCCAGTAGACTTCCTGTCCTTCGGGACGGTCGAAAGTGAGTACTTCCAGCGCTGCGTCTTCGCGGATCGGGTAGGCAAGGTCCACCGGTTTGCCGTCTACACGGGCGGCAAGTGCCGCGCGCGCCAGACCGGAACCGATACGTTCTACGACGCTGGACACGCTGGATCCCGAGGGAACCTCCAGTTGTTTTCCGTCCGGAAGGGTAATGCGAATCGAAGAGGCCAAAAAACGACTCCTGATAACCCCAAATTACGATACATCAAGTCGATACGACAAAAAAAGATCCTTAAAAATAACAATCGTCTTTGAAGATGTCAACCAAAAAATCCCTCTCGCCGTTCAGACGTTCGAGTGACCGAAACGGTCTTTCTCATCCAACGGGTGTTTTCCAAAACAAAACCGGCGTCTCCATGCAGGAGACGCCGGTTTGACGACAGTCCGGTCTCGGCGCAGCACAAGAACGGTACGCACCGAGTATCGGTTTCTCGGTTATTTGATCAGCAACATCTTACGAGCGTTGAAGAACACCATGTTGTTGCCGTCCTGTACGGTGATGCGGTAGAAGTACACGCCACTGGCTACCTGTTGTTTGGAGGTGTTGAGACCGTTCCACCGCACCGTATGGAACCCGGCGCCTTGGTGCGCCTCTACGAGCGTTACCACTTCCTGACCGAGCAGGTTGTATACGACCAGTTTTACCTGACCCGGTGTAGGTAGTTCGTAGCGGATCGAGGTTTCCGGGTTGAACGGGTTCGGGAAGTTCTGGCCCAGGGTGAAGACGTTGGGCGGGGAGACTTTTACCGAAACCGGCCCGAAACGCTGTGGCGCTTCGTCTGTGTTGATCGCTTCGATCTGGTAGTAGTACGTGGAATTGGCCAACACATTGCCGTCTACAAACCGGTATTCGCCGGACTCGTTTACGCCGATCTGCCGTGCGGTGATGAGTTCGTACGGACCGAGCGCGTTGAGACTGCGGTATACCCGGAATCCTTCAAGTCCGACCCGGTCGAATGTACGCCAGGTCACCGATACCACACCGCGGTCGCTTCCGGCGGCCATGCCTGCCAGTTGAATCCCGGTAGGTTTGCCACTGGAGGTGATAAAGGTTTTGGTTGCGGTCCACTCGCCGTCGGAGACGGTGTCGTTGGCACGGGCGCGCCAGTGATACCGAGTGCCGTCCAGCAACACGATGCCGCCCGGCTGTGAAATGTCGGCCACCTGCCAGTGTGTCGGGTTGGTGGTCGTGCCCTCCACGACGCCGACGGTCGAAAGGACGAGGTTGGTCAGGCCAGCATCGCTGTACACCGCAAATTGATACGTCGGGACCGGGCGTCCGCTGACGCGCGTCGAATTGCCGACGATCAGGATGGGTTTGAGCGATACCGTATCTACCGCCGCTCCACCGATAAACGTGCCGGCTGCGGTCGGCGCGCTCGGTGCCTGTCCGGCGCTTGGCGTGGTCTGCGCGGTAGGAGACCCGGCGCTGACGTTGTTGGCTTCGTCCACCGCATTGACCGTAAAGCTGTACGGATTGCCGTTGGTCAGACCCGTAGCGGTAAACGAGGTTCCCGTAAGATTGGAAGCGATTTGCGTGCTTCCGGTGAATACGTTATACCCTTTTAGCCCCTCATCGGACACGGCGCTCCAGGAAAGCTGTGCCTGCTCGTTACCCGCTTTCGCGGTAAGCGTCGCAGGCGCGGCAGGCGGGGTGACATCCGGCCCGGCGTCGGTCGTGACGTTGCGCACGATGTCTTTGCCGAGGTTGTTGCTCGCATCTATGCCTTCCACATAGTAGGTGTACGATGTGGAAGGACGCACAAACAGGGTATCGGTTACCGCCAGCGAGTGCGACGTGCCCTTTACCCCGTTGATGACCGTCACCGAGTCGGTCGGCGACTTCTTGACGACCATGATGCTGGTAGCGTTTTCGTTGGTCGTCCACGTCACCTGGATCAGGTTGTGACTGGTGCCCGACGAACTCACGTTGCTAAACGTCGGTGGCTGAGTGTCCGGGTTGCTCGCCGCGGTAAAGCTGGCGATCGACGACAGCGAAGGACCGTTGTTCGAAGCGTCGATCGAGGATACGCGGTACGAATAACTTTGTCCCGGGGTCAGACGGGTGATGGTTACGCTGTGGTTGATGACCGTTTCGTTGACTGTTTTGGTCTGGCCCAGCGCACTGGTCGTCCCGTAATCCACTTTGGTATCGGCGCCTTCGTTGGTGGTCCATGTAATGGTCGCCGTCGTGCCGTCCGTGCTGTTTACAAACACGCTCGATACGTTGACATTGCTGATCACCGGCGGAGAGATGTCCGCCTGCGCGCTCGTCTGCGCTACGGCCTGCACGCTTGTCGAGGGACCGTTGTTGTTGGGGTCGGTGGAACTGACCACAAACGAGTAGACCGTAGAAGGCGACAAATTGGTCAGCGTCATGGCATGGTTGGTAACCAGCGTTCCGCTTTCGGACTGCTGATTGGTGTTGCCCACACCAAATTTGACGCCGCTCGTGGACAGTTCGTCGGTGGTCCAGTTGAGCGTCAACGAGGTGGTGCTGGTACTCGTGATGGTCGGCCCCGACAGAATCACCGGCGCCTGCGTATCCGGGGCAAGAAGCGTCGTAAATCGTCCGCTAGTGGCCTGCGCAATACCCGTGATCTTGAATTTTGTGCCGACTCTGGTGACGATCACCTTGGTGGTGCGGACTTCCACGTTTGGAGCAAACGCTTGATTGCCCGCTTCGTCGGCGGAAGACGCGACAAACTCGTAGTCGATTCCGCGCTCAAGACCGGCGATGGTCACTTTGTGGAATGTTTTAAATTTAGAATCACCCACCTGTTCGTCATAGAGCTCTGCGCCCGTCTTCCGGTAGAACACTCGTTCGTCCGCATCTTCGTCGGTTTCCCACTGAAGGATGACCTTGTCGTCTGAAGCGTATCCGAGAAACGGGTCTTGGGTGAACAGCGGCACCTCGTCGTCCACGACCTCCGGGTCGGTCCTGAACGCTCGCGCCGCGCCGCCGGTGGGCGCTCTGCGGGTGAGGCCGGCCGCATCGGTACTTTCCACTAAGTAGCGGTACGCGGTATTGGGCGTCAGATCTTCCAGCGTGATTTCGTGTTCCGTGACGCGATCGCCTTCTTGTTTTGTATTGATCAGCGGCGCGGTCGATGTTTTCGGGTTGGTATCGAACAGTACGACCGAGTTGGCCGGTTCGTTGGTTCGCCACCTGATGGTCGCCGTGCGCGAACCGGTCGTTTCGCTGATTTGGGTGATGGTAGGAGGTGTCGTGTCCGCCGCCTGCTGGGTGGTAAAGAGTCTGGGGCTTCTGGGACTCCTCGGTTCGAGCGTCGACACATTGCCCGCTTCGTCGGTGGACTGTACCCGGTAGAAGTAGCGTGTACCCGACGTCAACTCGGTCAGCGTGATTGTGTGGAACGTAACCCGTTCTCCGTCCCTCTTTTCGTCCGCCACCGAGGTGTTTCCATTGGCTACGGCGGTCGAGTCGGTTCCGTACACGACTCGACTGTCCGCGCGTTCCGAGGTTTGCCACTCGATGATGGCGCTGTTGAGTCCGTTGCTTGCAAAAATACTGGAGATGGAAGGGGGCGTCTCATCCGGTGTGGCACGGGTACGCGCGCTGTCTATGATCGATTCAAAGGTATTGCCGCTGGCATCGGGTGATCGAACGCGGAAATAGTACAGCGTAGCAGCATCCAAGTTGGTAAAGGTCGCCTGGTGATCGGTTGTGGGATTGGTGTCGCTTGAAAACTCCGTCGCTTCGATCTCGTTGGCGGTCCGAGTTTTACCGGTTTCGCCCCCGCTGCCTGACGGTTCGTTGGTCTCCCACGCCACCGTAAGCCGGTTGTGATCGCGCGAGACCACGTTGACCCTTCCGATAAGACGCGGCGCGGTTACGTCGGGCGTGGCTTTGGTGAGGAATTTGACCGTCTGCGCCGGGCTGATGTTATTGCTTCCGTCGACGGCACGCACCGAGAAGAAATAGTTGGTTTCCGGTGTAAGGTCGATTAGCGTTACCGTTTGTTCCAACGCCAAATCGCTCTTTGCGATACGCAAGGTGTCGGCGGAGCCGGTTTCGGCATACTTGATACGGAAGTGAGCCATTTCACTCGTTGCCCAAGAGATGATCGCGGTTTGGTCGGTGGTGCTTAAAACCGCCGGGCCGGACGTAAACACCGGCGCGGTTACATCGGGCGTGGCCTTGGTGCGGAAGGTGAATATGTCGCTGAAGTCCATTTCGTTGTCGCTGGGGTCCTTGCCACCGATACGGAAGAAGTACACGGTCGCCGGTTCGAGGGAGAAAAGCTGCGCATCGTGTTCGGTGACAAATCTGTCATCCGTATACGACAATCCCAATGCCTCTGTTTTGCCGTACTCGACAACGGTCGTCGCCGCTTCGTTGGTTTCATACAGTACACTGGAATGGATGTCGGTGATCCCCTCGACGGTCGGCCCGGAAAACAGGATTGGTTTCAGAGTATCCGGAAGGGCGAGTGTTTTGCCGTTGACCGGAGACGGGTTGTTGTCGGTGGCGATTTTGGTCGGGCCGTTGCCGGTCTGATCCACCAGCTCGAGCGTCCCGATGTATACGGCGTTGGCATCCAACTCCGATGCGGTCAGCACGTCGTCGTCGTTAAACGATGTGGTGCTAAGCACTATCTGTTCGTTATTGGTCAGTACCCCGTCTTTGCGGGTAAGCCGAAGCGTGGCTTGGGCCGGTTCGCTGGCTTTCCATGCAAAGGTAAGGCTGTTGTCCGTGCGAGCCTGAAGCACCGGCCCCTCGATAAACACGGGCGCGATACCGTCCGGCGCTGCCAACGTGCTGAATTCGATTATGTCGCTAGTCGTAAAGTTGCCTCTGGCGTCGGTGATAGTCACCGTGGCCGTGTAGGCAGTATTTGGCGTCAGTTCTAGGAGTTCCGCGTGTCCTTCTTTGCTGAGCGTGTTCACCCGTACGGTGTCCGTTCGCGCCGCCGAAGAAAGGATGATCAGTCCGGTCGTGGGTTCGCTGGATTCCCACTCGATCGTGGCCCTGGTGTCGGTTCTGGCCTGAACTTCAGGCGTGAGGGTGAAAGACGGGGGAGTAGCGTCAGGGTTGACCTCGATGGTAAACTCTTTGGAGGTGGACAACCCGTCGTCATCGTCATCGTCGGACGGATCGTCGGTTACAGTGACGGTAAAGGTGTCTATTCCCACGTCGGCCGGCCCGGGGGTACCTCTGAGGACGCCGTTTTCCGGATCTATCGCGAGCCATTCGGGGTGATCGCCTTCCAGTTCAAAGGTAAGGCGATCGTTATCTATGTCAGGAGCCTTGATCTGAGCGGTCCACCCCACGCCTTCCGTAGCGTCCGGGAGTTCCTCGGTCGTGATCACCGGCGCGTCGTTGACCGGATTGATGGCGATGACGATTTCGTGGTAATCGCCGGCGTCCAGGTCCTTGACCGAGATACTCAGTCTGCCGGCGGTGGGTCCGTTGGCATCTTTGGTCGGCGTGTAGATCAGCCCGTCCAGCGCGTCGTTGACTTCGCTCAACGTCCCTGTGAACTTTACGAAATCGCTGTTGTTTGTCGTCTCACCCAGCAGTGTGATCCCTTGAAGGTCCGCCAGTTTTACCGTGCTGGTGGCCTGCAAGGTAACCTCTACTTCGACGTCGTTGTCTTCGGTGGCCTCAACATCGTCGATGCGGATTTCATTTTCGGTATCAGAGCTGAACGTCAGCTGTGTGTCTTCATCTGTTTGCGCCTGTTGCGGAGCAGTGATCTCGGGCGCGTCGTTGACCGGAGTGACGGTTACGGTCACCTGACCTGTATCACTTCCGAGTCCATTGGAGACCACATAGGAAAACGAATCTTCTCCGTTAAAGTCCTCATCTGGCGTATACAGCACCGCGGTGCTGTCTGCATTGAGTTTGACCGTTCCGTGTTTGGGATTGGAAAGCCCTTCGATGACGAGCCGTCCGTCTCCGGTATCGTTGAGGAGAACGGGAATCGAGACGGCAGTGGCGTCTTCGGTTATGGTCGTGGCGTCGTCGGTGGCGACTAGCGGTGAGCCGACGGTAAATACACCGTCTTGGGAGCTACCTTCCAAGACGTTTCCGGAGGGGTCGGAGGCTACGATGTCGGTCAGGGTCAGCGCGATGGGTCCGATCGGTGCATTGGACTTCACGTTGTAGAGCACCTCGACAAAATCGCCTTGCCCCGGCTGAAGGCTGTCGCCACTAAGACTTATGACAACTACCCTGACGCTGTCGGGGGATAAAATAAAGAAATTAATCTTTTCCTGTTGTGTTGTACTGTCGTAATTGACAAACGTCGTCCCTAGGAGGCGGCTACCCGGACGCACCTCGATCGGCGTCAGATGTGGAGAAAGGTCACGGAGGGTAAACTGTATCCCGCTGGCTGGGTCTACATTTTTTACTTGGACCCGCACCACGACATTCTGTTCTCCGGGGGCGCCGGTTTGGTTCTTCACGACGATCGAGTTACCTGGTTGCGCAAAAACGGTCGCCGCATTGATCAGCAGACCTGCTGCAAGGCCGAACCAACTGGGTATGTGACGTTTCAAGGGCTTGACTCCTTTTTGCGGGGTGGAACCATGAGAAAGAATCGTCTCAAACTGGTGTTTGTCATTATTAATACGTCTGAATCCTTCTATTGTAAATTATTATTTTAATGACCTGCTTTTATTTAGCGTGTTTTCGCACGGATGATCACTTTGCCTTCCCGTGTTTTGAGCGGTGTGCCGAGTCCCGACGCGTCGGACAGCACGGCATCGCTTATACGGATGTGAGTGGTGTCGGATTTTGCCGTGGCTCCGATCCGGTAATGTACGTTCAGTATGGGGCCTTGTCCGGCGGTTATCATGCGTTTCATGGACATATCGATCATGATCACCATGTTGTTGACGGGGTTCCACTGTACTTGCATCCCCTGGGTGCGTGGGGTGACGGTGAGGCTGTCGAGGGCCAGCACGTCGGAAGAGGGGGTAAGGCGCATCTGGAGTCCGGCGATGGCACCATGATTGGCCAATGTGACGGGTACGACGATACGTCCGCCCGGAGCGCCGGAACCACCCGAAACCGAGAGGGTGTCGGTCTGGGCTGTCGCCGGGAGCACGATAAACAGCAAAAACGCGATAACGGTACCGACGGCAGGCTTTATTTTACGAGGACACAGGGTGGACAAAAACGCTCCTTTTTTTAATCCGGCTTTGCGCGACACTATCGCTGGCTCAAATATACAACACAAAAGAGACGGTGTGCCGTGATGCAGATCACGCGATGCAAAATTTTTATTCGAGACGATAATTGGGTGCTTCTTTGGTAATGGCAATGTCGTGTGCATGGCTTTCGCGTAGCCCGGCGGGTGTCATTTTGACAAACCGGGTTTGGGTACGCAGTTCGCCGATGTTGCGACAGCCGCAGTACCCCATGCCGGAGCGTACGCCGCCTACCAATTG
>VGJU01000100.1 GCA_016867335.1 Candidatus Zixiibacteriota bacterium
GTACATGGGAGAGTATTTTGTAGGAGAGTGGTTTGCCCTGGTGATCGGCATCGTTTTTTCGCTGCTTTTGCTGTCCGCCGCCAACACGGCCATTGTGGGGCTTGTCGCCACGTTCTACTCGATGGCACGCGACCGGGAGATGCCGTCGGCGTTCGAAAAATTGAATACCTATGGCGTGCCGTGGCTTCCGCTGTTGGTGGCTACTTCCGTACCCATTCTCGTGCTGGTCGCCGAACACGACCTCCAGCAGCTGGCGGCGCTATACGCCATCGGTGTGATCGGCGCGATCGTCATTCACCTTGGCGCTTGCGCCACGGATCGCTCGCTCAAAATTCTGCGCCACGAACGCATCATCATGGGCGCGACCTTTGTCGTATTGGCAGTTGTCGAGCTTACCATCGCCTACGAAAAACGCAATGCCTTGATATTTGCCTGCTCGGTGCTGGCGGTCGGCATGATCGTACGGACCCTTTCCCGGCGACAGGCGGCGAAAATAACGACGCCGACAACCATCGAGGCGCCGCGTGTCGATATCCAGACCCTGCTTCGCCAGATGGCGCAACCCACCGCCGCCATGCTCGTGGCGGTCCGAGGTGTCACCGATACCCTGCGTTTTGCCATCGAAGAGGCACGGCTGCGTGGCGCTACGCTGTACGTGCTGTTTGTCCGTGAAATCGCGGTGCAGGGGACGGCGGAAGCCAACGCCGCCGAAGACGCCACCTACCGGACCATCGTCGATACGGCGCGTCAGCTTGGGGAAGGGGTGGACATCATACCGTTGTACTGTGTAAGCGACGACGCTCCGTCGATGATTCTCGACGAAGCGGCTACACTGGGCGTGGACTACCTGATCCTCGGTGGATCGTCAAGAAACCGGCTGGTGCATCTGCTCCGGGGAAGCGTCATTCAGGAGGTCGCCAAAAACCTTCCCGAAGAAATCCGACTGATCATCCATGGATAGCGTCTACCACGAATGAAGCACGTGGCCGTTGTGTGGAAACCAGATAAGATACACTCCGTACGAAAATGCCACCGCCACGACATAGCCTACCAGCATGCCGAGAAAAAACGGTTGACCTCGGCTGTACAGGGCTACGCCGCCGATTTTGAGCAAAAGCCCCTTGATCAGCCACGATAAAAACACCGAAAAGATCACGAAAGTCGTGCCAAACGCCTGCGCCACGCCAAAACCTATCGGATGTAGCGGCCACCACGCAAACCGGTAATGCGCCAGCAGAAGTAGCCATCCGGCGATGCCGCCCCAGCCGAGCTCCATAAATTCGACATCCGAAAAAGCCCGATCGTTGTTGATCCAGCTTGCCAACCGGTTGTAACTGCTCAACAACAGCTCAAAGGCGTCAAAAACCTGCGTAAACTGCGACGCCCCACCCTGTACGACATAGCCTTGTGAAACGGTAAATACGACGGAAGCAATAGCTCCTATCGCCAGACCGCCGATCACAAGCGGAAACAGCCCGCGTTTGTCACCGCCGATCTCGTCGCCGATTTTGCTGACATGCGCCTTCGACGCCATGCCGAGCGTACGCCAGTTGCGCGCGAAAGTCTGACACAACGTAAGCCCCACCAGATCGCCCCGGCTTAAATTGCCCGACCCGAGTGCAGAAACGGTAAAATCGTGTCCGTTGCTTGGCAAATCGAGAAACACCAACCCGCTTTCGGCCACCACCCGCGTCACTCCGATATACAGAAAAAATACGGTGGTCAACAATACTCCGATCGTAGTAAACGTCATGTCGGCGGCATACAGAAACAACACCATATAGGCCACCCCCAACCCGATTCCCACCGCCGCCTTCCGATAGGAGAAAAACTCTCCGCTGTCGTCCACATCGGGCGCGTTGTGCCATACCTTGCGCCATACACCGGTCAGATGCCGTCTTGCCATCCACAACCCAAACCCCACATAGACAAACAGCCCCGCCACATGTTGCATATTTACGATATTGCCGGTGGCAGGAACACCAAACTGATTCATGATCCCAATTTGCAGATACGCCAACAGCACGAATACCCAGATGCTAAACAGGATGTTGAGTTCGGTAAAATAGGTCAGACTGATGACAAAAAAGTTGAAGGCGATCCGAATGGCGGGAAAACCGGATGCGATCTCAAGCTGCATGCTGTAGCGCGGGCCAAGGGGTATCGGCTGAACACCGCCAAAATAACTGAGTACGTTCCACGCAAGGATGCCGAAGGTGATCCCGAATCCGATCCAGAACAGCGGTTGTCGGGCAATGGGGGGAAACACATGACCGTCCGGTGATGCCTCTGCCAGCAACAGCGGCACGCGCGTCAATGGAAACGTCAGCCGTTCGTGCTCCACCCACTGTTTACGCAGAATGACCATCAGCAAGGCGCTGACGAGAAAAAGCGCGATAAAAAAGGTAGCCCACCAGCCCATGGGGATGATCTAGAAAATCCATGAGACCGACTTGCCCGGTGGAAGTCCTTCGTAAAACCATTTTACCGTGGAATTGGCATCCTGAACGACCAGCCACGTAGGAAGTGTGTGAAAAAACAGTTCTGCCCATTGGTTTTCCGTACTCGCAAAATAGTAGGGCATGGACGGTACGGCGATCCAGTAGGTGGTAAACGCCCATCCCGGTAGGGCGGACGCGGTAAAAACGATTAAAAAGATGAGGATGCGTTCCTGCGGGGTCAGCGCCTTTGCAGGCCACCATCGTCTGAGCGCACCGTTGAGGACAAAGACGGTGAGGATAAAAGGAAATAGCGTGGCAATGGGAAGATGGGTGATGGTCAGTACAGAGGATCGGGCGATATAGGAGGAATGACAGACCCATATCGCCAACGCCACCGACAGCAGACCACCGATGACGACCGCACGGGGTGTCAGCCCCGCCGTCAATCCGGTCCTCCGGTTTTTATCCATGGCGGGTCTCCTTGGAATGCGATGGTTACGCTAAAGGCGATTCGGGTAGGTACGAGTTACAGGTCTTGATCTCCGTTTATCGACAGTCGCCACGCCCCTGTACGGACGATTTCACCCTCGCACCGCAGGGGACGGATCGACGGGGGATGCAGCCATATCGTAAGCGTGCCCGTCTCGCCGTCCATCGTAAAACCGGCGGGCGCATGGCGATGGATATCCGGCCATGTCACGCGAATGCCGGCAGTCCGGTTGGCGTATTCGATCCATCCCGGACACCGGGTTCCTTGATCCATCGGTAGCGCGGCCGTGGTGGTGGCGTTGGCCTTCCAGACAAGATAATGATGCGGCGCATCCACCGTCAGTCCGCCGATACGCCAGAGCGGCCAGCGTGCGCGGGTGTCGGACACCTTGTGTTTCCATGTTTCGCTGTCGTCTTCGTCGTTCTGGTCGAGCCGCCACGTTTCGTTGCGGCGCTCACCACCGACGGTTGTTCGCCGCCGGAGCGGATCGGGGTCGAGGACAAGCGGAAAGGCAAGCCCCATGCCTGCCACCCACCCCTTTCCTCGCACGACAAACCGTCCCGCCACACACACAGCGCCGTCCGGTTCAGGATGGGCATCCAGACGGACTTCCATCGTCATATCGCTCGCTTTTCCGGATGCCTGCACGACGACCCCCTTTGGCGTCTCTACATGCTCGACTTGAAAATAAACGGCCATCCTCTCGCCCCGGACCGGAAACCGTTCGGATGGATTTGCCGGTACAAACCCATCGGCGGCGACGATACTGCGGAATCCCGCTTTTCTCTCCACTACGGTTTTGTCGCCGATGGCGGCATATTCGACAAACCCACCGCTGCCAAAACGAAAAAGAGCGTCGCCTGTGCGCAGGGCGTTCATCGTGTTTCGTCTTTCCGTGTGTGTTCCAGCGCGTACATCAGAAATGGGAGATCTCTAAGCGTGTTGGCATCGATGGAGAAATTCGAAAACGCTCCGCCGCTTTCTCCGGGCGGCGCGGGCCACAGGGTTTCGCGCAGAATCGACGACGACGACGCCATCTGTTCACCGAGCCGTGTTCTGGCACGATGGATGCCTTGCAAAAGACGCTCCGTGCGGTCGGCCTCTTCGCAAAACCGGAGCGCTTCGGCGTAAATCCGAAAATAGCCGCCGGGATAGGTCCAGTTTTCTTCGATGTCCGGTCCCATACACATCTCCGCAAAGGCTACGATCAGGGGAACAAACCGCCGGTCTTCGCTCAAGTCGGTATATTCGACCATCGCGTCAAACACGCCAAAGGCGGCGGTGAGCATGGCCATCCATCCGCCTCGAATTTTTTCGAGACCATAGCTTTCCAGCACGCGTAGCGCTTTCTCACAGTAGGCTTTGTTTCCGGTGCGTTCCCATGCGCAAAGAAAGCTGATCGCGCTTGTGCCGTGTCCATCGTTTGCCGCGCCTTGGGGGAGGCGTTCCGCGAGCGCGAGTACCTCGTCGAGTATGTCTTTGGACCGGCCCGATCCGGTGAGAAAATAGTGGATTCTGGCCCCCATCAGATGCGCGCCGCGACTACCGACATAGGGGCAGGCGTAGTGCTGGGCGTTGTGACGATGCACCGAACCGGCCAGATGGAATTCGGTTCCCATCTTGAACGGGTATTCGGAAGTATGGGTGGCGTCTACATCGTGTACGTGCCGCATATTGGCTTCGGCAAAAAGAAAAAGGGCTCGTTCCCCGGTGCTTAAAAACTGGAGCATGAGTGCATAGTTGAGCCGCCCTACCTGATCTCCGTTTCCCCATCCCCATCGCCCAAAATCGTTTTCCCATCGGTCGTGACGGTGAAACGTGGTATAACAGGTCTGTACGTCGCCGTAGTCGATAAAACCGTACCAGTGCGACCCTTTCTGCGCGGCCCGTAGATAGTCCATCGGGCGCTGTACGATGGCTTCCAAATCATCGAACCCCGTGTCGGTTTTTGCTGAATAATGACCTAATGCGCCGGTTTCTGCATAGTACGCCGGAGGAGCGAGCAGGAGCGGGCGTTGGTCGAAAATCGCAAAGAGTTGTCCGGCGTCTTCCGGCGTCATGCTCCCTTCATGTAGACAGAACAGAAGTTCGTGCGATTTTCCGGTTCCCTTGGCCGCCAGTCGGTAATTTTCGGGCATGGGGTCGTTTTCGTAGGCGCCGTCCTCTCCGACACCCCACTCGCGTGCGTATCGGCGAAAATCGAGCGTTGGCGCTTCGGGGGGCCACAGAAACGCATCGATACGCCCGGCATCCGCATCGACATGGAGCGACTTGTGAAACTGCTGCCAAAACCGCCGGATGCCAAAGACCACACCGCCCTTTTCGCCGGAGACATGGACCCAGCCGGCGGCGCGGCGACCACAACCGATTGTTTCGGGAAAAGAGTCTTTACCTGTCTTCCATATCTCGAAATGATCCGCTGACGCCTGATGGATACCCATCGCGCCGGAAGCACAGGTATAGCTTAACGACTCCGCATCCGTTCCCACCGTCATGCCGTCGATCCGAAATCCGATGTCGAACCCGATCCCGATTTGCCGGACAAAATCCATATCCGGATCGCCGTCGTATACGAAAAAGTGTTCCATCCCGATCAGCCCGGTTCCGGCGTAGAAGTGCAAACGTAGCGAAAACGGACAGAGGCCAGGTGTGGAAATGCCTTTTATGGTCGAGCCGACCCACCGATACCGATATGCGCCCGTCAACCGCACGATGCCATGTACCGGCCCGTTTTCTTCGATTTTCATGACGTCGATGCGGACGTCGGGCGGGTCGTTTTCTCCGGAGCACGTCACCGTCTCTGTGGGGCGGTTTTTTGTGGCATCGACATGGATAAAATCTGCTCTGTGAAGACGGTCTTGGCCTTTTGTTCGTAACGAAAGACCGGAAGATGTGGAGAGATGTATGCCAAATCCGGAGCATGATCCATAAATAAAACAATATACCTGGTTTTATTGCTATGCTCCCATTTTCTTTACGGAGCACATCCTCAAGAGGGGAGATGGCTCTTTTGGTTTCAGGGGTGTACTCCAGTGTGTAATCTTCGGAGTATGTCCCCATGAAATCGACCATGATCCATTTGACGGATCCGTCGGGCCATAAGGCGGTGGGGGTAATTTGACAAGGGATTTCCCTGTCGCCGGAAATCAAACGAATATGATCCGGATCACGGAGCACGTTCTTGAAAAAAAGGGATGCCCCCGCGTGCGGGATACGTGGACACAGGATGCGCGTCGCCAAAATCGACACACAGAGGAAGGGTAAAAGAGCGCATAGCGTTTTTTTAGAGGGTGTAGCGTAAAGCGTGTTACAGGGGGAATCAAGGTAGGTTCACCGAGTGTTGAAAGGCTGAATCCGGCTCCATCGTCCCCAAAGCCCGTACGCCGACTTTGCCTGCACACGCCAGTAGTAGGTGGTGTTTGGGTTAAACCATCCGCGCGCTGCATGAAACGACGTCCGGTCGTCTTTGAGGTCCACATCGAAATTGGGTGACAGGGGAAACAGGCAAAGATGGTGTAGCGAAAGCTGAAACCGGTAGGATACGGCGCCGGCAGTTTTCGACCAGCTAAAGGCAATGCCTTCGGGTATGAGATCGGTCACCCCTTCCGGCGACCTGAGAAACGGAGCCGGGGCGTTCGGTATGCCGTGGCGCTCGGTCCATGTATGGGTTACACGGGCTTCAAAGGGCCAAGCAGAGGTGTGGAGCACTTGAACCCGATTTTCGCCGGACAAAAGCGCCGGGAGCGAGCGTGGGTGTGTTTGAAATTCGGTGACGACGTCCAGCGCCGCCAGCCCGGTCCGGGTAGAAGGGAAATTACCCGCATATCTTCCCATATTGACCCGGATACCGTGTTCAAGGGCATAACGTCCCTTCTCCGGGTACAGAAAATCATCAAGCGAAACGGTAAATGCTCTCCGTCCGGCGGCCTGCTGTTGATAGAACGATTGTTTGTCCGTCTGGGTATTTCTGTATCCACCGACACTGAAATGATCGAAGGCCGTGTCGCCTTCCCGAAAACCCTCTCCGCTTACCGACCCCCCGACGATGAGATAGGGTAACGGACGACGGTACAGAAAAAAAGACCGGGAACCTTCATCCGAGTTTTGCGACGTATCTACGATCAACCCGTCTGGCGAGCAGCACACGTTGCGTGACTCGTATGCCGAGACATGCACCGCTTGGTCAGGGTCCATGCGGAACGACACGGTCCCGTTTCCGTACTGGACGGGCGGCCATGTTTTGTGCGGCTCCTCTTCGTTGAGCCGAAACCGGTCCGTCTGTCGATAGTCATTGTGTTTTCCGCTCCCCTGCCATCGTTGCACGATCCGTTCTCCGGGACGCAGTGCATAGGTCATGCGCCACCCGGCATATAGATATGGGTCGTAGTCATACTGCACATACCGGGGGTGTCGGATGTCGTAGCGAAACGTGTCGTGTTTGGAGCGATGTTCGTTGCGGACACGGTCATGGGCGTCTTCGAACGTGCGTTGGAATGCTTCGGTGCGGGTATTAAAATCGAGGTTTTTTTCCAGTTCGGCGATGCTGGCGACCGTACGGTTGTCGGGATTGAGAAAAAACAACTGCATGTCCGGGTCGAGCATGTGCCAGCGTGCGTCGTAAAATATCTCGCCTACGGTATGGCCCTGTATCTCCCATATTCGCGCGTCCAGAACCGCGGCGCGGGCCAGTCCCGTTTGCGCGGCGGCGAAATAGGCGCAGATCCCGTATCCATAAACGTTGAAAAACAGAACAGGGTCAAGCGATCGGATATCTCCGCTATACTGGTGGTTGCCGTGCAAACGCACCCAGTTGAAGATCGCCATCGCCTTTTCTTCGTCCGTGGTACAGCCAATGATGATTTCAGTGGCCATCTTTTCTACGGTAGACCAATCGTACCGGTCGTTTACGGTCACGATGGGGTTTTCGAGCGTAGAGATCCCGTATTCTCGATAAGCACCGCCTCGTTAAACGGATCGACATCTCCCTCGACCCGGGCGGTATAGACGGTATGTTCGGGGGATATTTCTTCGATATGGGTACGGGTAAGAAAACGAGGCATGGCAAAGAGCAGGTTGAGGATAAGTCTAATGATCCGGCAGGGCGTCGGTCACACGGAGCACTTCCTCTTCGGTGTTGTAGAAGTGCGGCGAGATGCGTATGCCACCCCCTCGGCGCGAGCCTATGACGTTGCGGCTTCGCAGTATCTTGTGCAACTCTTCGTTGGCGTAGCGGTCACTGTTGAACGTTACGATACCGGACCATTCGTTTTCACCGCGCGGGCTAAGAAGCCGGTAGCCTTTGTGGAGCAGTGCATCGCACAGCGTATCGGTCAACAACCGCAGGCGTTTCTGAACGGTATCCATCCCCACCTCCAGAAACAGTTCGATGGCACCGCCCAGCGCGTAGATACCGAGCACATTGGCGGATCCGCCCTCGAAGCGCTCCGCTGTCGGGTGCGGGGTAAGGTCGTAGACATCGTAGTTGCCGATATTGGCGACGCTTTTCCACCCGACCTCGTACAAGCGGAGACGGTCCATGAAATCGGGTGCACAGTAGAACAGTCCGATGCCTTCGGGGCCGAGCAGCCATTTGTGAGCGTCGGCTACGAGCGCATCCACCGGGGTTTCCCGAACGCTCACCGGCATTTGGCCGAGCGACTGTATGCCGTCCACCACGAAATAGACCCCCTGTTCACGGCACAACGCGCCGACATCGGCAAGGTCGTTGCGGTATCCGTTGCCAAATTCGACGTGGCTCAACGCCACCACGCGGGTTCGGCGGTCTATCATGTTCCGGATATCGTCTATCGTCACGCGGCCTTCGAGCGCCTGTACCCAGCGTGTCTCCACGCCTCGGTAGGCGAGGTTCATCCACGGAAGCGCGTTGGAAGGAAACTCCAGACTGTTGAGGATGACGTTGTCTCCCTCGCGCCAGTCCAGCCCGTTGGCGGCAAACGAAATCCCTTCGGTCGTATTTTTTACGAAGGCCATCTGTTCGGGCGGCGCATCGACCAGCCGACCCATGAGCGCGCGAACCTGCCCCTGCCTCGTTTCCCACGCGGCATAGTGGGCGGCGGCGTATTCGTTAAAATCCTTTACATATTCCTCTACGGCGCGGCGCGCCCGGCGTGAGATCGTCCCTACCGCCGCATGGTTGAGATAAGTGACATTGTCTACGACGGGAAATTCGGTCCGAACGGACTGCAAATCGAACATACCAGCTCCCTACCCTTTCGAACTTTATTTTACGCCCCAGCGCTCTATGGCCGTCTCGTCGAGTTCTACGCCAAGCCCCGGCGCTTCCGGAACGTGGACAAAGCCGTTTTCATAGTGCAGGGGTTCCATGATCAGGTCGTCCTGACGGAGCAGAGTGCCCACGATGTCGCTGGGTAGTATGGCGTTACGGGTGGCCGCACAGGCATGGACAAAGGAAGCGTCCGAGATGCCCAAGCCAACGCTAGAACCGTGCCATACCGGGATGCCATCCGCTTCGGCGATATGCGAGGCGCGCTGAAACCCCGACATGCCGGGGCCGCCGAGGTTGATATAATCGCACGCCTCACATTTAACGGCGGCGACGACTTCTTGTGACGAATTGAGATGCAACGCCAGCGGGATACGCAGTTTCTGTCTAAGCAGGACGTACCAGTCGAGATTTTGCTGGTTGACCGGACTTTCGAAACACTCCACGTTGTATCCCGTCAGCTGGTCGGCAATCGACACGGCAAGCGAGGGGACGCCGAGTTTTTGGTTGGGATCGATGCGCACGCCGATGTTGGGCGCGGCGTCGTAAATCGTACGCACCCGGTCGGGCAGGTTTTGCCAGCTTCCGCTTGCCTTGCACTTGTACGTCCGGTATCCGGCATCCGACGCTTCTGCGGCCTGTTGCGCCGCATCTTCGGGAGTGCGATGTCCGGAGCAGAACGCCACCGGAATCCTGTCGTGAAACTTGCCTCCCATAAGCTGATACGCCGGAACCCCATACGCCTTGCCGAGTATGTCGTACAACGCCATTTCGTAGCCATCCCGGGCCGCGCCTGCGCTCGGCAGATCCTGCAGATTGAACTCAAGCGGACTACGACCCACATAAGAAGGAGCATCCTGCAACACAGCCTCTTCCGGTTTGCCTTTTACCAACTCCCCCAATCCTGCAATACCGGTGTCCGTATGCACCCTCATCAGCACGATAGGGCGCTGATCCCAGATGTCCGGTCCAAATTCGGGACTGTTCCATGCACCGGCTTTTAGCGGGACGACCACTTTCCATGTTTCGATGCGGGTGATTTTCATGGCGGTAATATGTTTTACCCCCGGAACGAACATGAGGTCCGGGGGCAGGGAGGGGTTGTAGCAATAGGCCGACAAGAAAAAGCATCAGAAATTTTTTACGGCCTCATCCACGGTGTCAAAAATGTGAAATACCGAACCCAGCCGGGTGATGACGACCAAGACATTATGCGTACGTTCGCTCAAATTGGCCAGTTTGAGGTCGCCGCCGGCTTCGCGGACCGTCTTGGCACCCCCTACCAACGTGCCCACCCCTGCCGAACTGATCAGATTTACCTTGCTCAGATCGACGACCACGCGATTCGACCCGGCGCCCTTTAGCGCGCGAAGACGGTTGTGGAAGTCGGATACTTCCGGATCGCCGATAAAGTTGCCGGTTACCTCGATCACCACCACACCGCCCGCGACGCGTTCGTTCATTGCCATAAACCAATCCTCCCGGAGTAAGGTTTGCGATATGATACGTCCCTGTTGCCTCTCAAAATGTAATGACACGGTAAAAATTCTGCAAGAAGCAAGATAAAAATGGCCTTACGGCTCTGCCTGCTCTACCTCGACCGGAGCGGATGCCGGACGATACCCCGGACAGTGCCGCGCTTCGATATACGGACACGGATGACGTGCAATAACGACTCGGATACCGACTCCCGAAAGCCCACGGCGTAGTGCCTCTTCCGTTTCGAGTGTCCGCCACGGGTCGACCGTTTCGACCATAGACACCGGGCAGGCGGCGGCGATCTCCTCGATACGCAAGGCACCCGTTCCGTCTGTCTCGCCCAGACCAGGGGCCGGCTGAAAACCCGAAAGGGCCGTGGTGGCGTTGTCCAACACAAGTACCAACAGATTCGATCCCTGATGCGCTACGTTAAACAAAGCATTGACCGCCAAATGAAAAAAATCGCTGTCGCCTACCACCGCCACCACCGGATCGGATATCCCAGCATGGATCAAGCCGGAAGCCAGTCCGATGCTCGACCCCATCGAATACTTGATGTCGAGCATCTCGAAGGACGGTGTATTGATTTTGATCGCACAACCGGGATCCACGACATACACCGGTCGGACATCCATTTCTTCGGCGATGCGCCTGAGCGTCTCGAACACGGGTGTATAGGGACAATTCTCCGGTAACCCCGACAAACTGGGCATGTACTTTTTCTCCGCTTCCGGACCCCATGTGCCTGCAAGCCGGAAACCGGGAGAAAAGCAGCGGAGTGTTTCCGCGATCTGCCAGCAAAACAGTTCGCCCTCACGAGGGACCAAACCGTTTCGTTTGCCCTCTATGGGAGCATACACACGGGCTTCGAAGGCGGCGGCTTTGAGAAGCTTTTCGATAAAGGGTTCGTTTTCTTCGAGAACAAGCGCCCGGTCCACGGTTTCGAGAAACGCCGTCAATCGGCCGACAGGCAACGGATAGAGCGTACTCAAGAGGAAAATCGAGAAGTCCGCCGTCTCGGCCCCTTCCAACACCTCCATCAATTTGGTATGGGCAAACCCGGCGGCCACGATACCCAGTCTGCCATTTCCCACGATCTGGTTAAACGGGGACGATTCAAACCGGGTTGCCAGTTTTTCGAGTCGTTCGTGTTGACGCCGATGCAAGGCGACCGCGTTTCCAGGAACCGAAATCCATCGCATGGGTTCGCGCGGAAACGACCGTCCCGTCGGGCGTTCTGCCGGGCGTATCATCGGCAGATCTACCGTCTGGCGCATCGCTCCGAAACTCTTGGTGATCCGCACGACCACAGGCATCTGAAATTCGTCCGACAACCGGAAGGCTTCTCCCATCGCGGCCAGCCCTTCGGCGGGCGTAGTCGGTTCCAGCATGGGCAGCTCGGTTCCGTAGACGATAGGGCGCGTATCCTGATCGTTTTGCGACGCCCACGCGCCGGGATCGTCGCCAAGAACGACAACCAACCCCGCGCCGACGTCGGTCAGGTTGGCTACCATGATCGGGTCGAGCGCCACGTTGAAGCCTACACCCTTGCACGCCATAAGCGCCCGAACGCCGCCGATGGACGCCCCCGCGGCCGTCTCGAACGCCACCTTCTCGTTGGTGGACCATTCCACATGCAGACCGTATGCGTCGGCAAGGGAAAACAGCTTCTGGACCGCCGTACTACCCGGTGAGCCCGGATAGCTGGCGATCACCGCCGCGCCTGCCGCCACCGCGCCGTAGGCGATGCTTTCTTCTCCGGAAATGGAGGTCTGGCCCATGACCGTCTCTCGCCGGCAGACCGGATACATGCGAATGATCGAAAAATGAGGAAGGACTTAGCGGGGTATCCGCCAGACCGACAATGTAGCGTATTACCCCGCTCCGGTCAAGCGTTTCGCTACCTCGGCCCCGCAAGACAGGAAGGCGGAGCAATCCCTTTGTTTTTTGGTCCGGAGTGTCGCGCGCGATACAAATATCTTGCGCAACAGGCCTATTTGCGACTTATGTTACGCAGACCGTTTCATTTCTTTATTTTAGCAGGCCTCCCGCCCCGAAGCGGGGAAGATGCGTTTCTTCCGACTTGTTCCTGTACCGGACGACAAATAGGGAGACTTCCATGTCGCTTGATCCTTCTTTTCTGCAAGCGCTCAAATGGCGTTGTATCGGCCCCCCGCGCGGCGGGCGCGTCGTGGCCGTCGCCGGTCATCCTGCCGAGGCCATGACCTTCTATTTTGGCGCGGTTGCCGGGGGGGTGTGGAAAACGACCGACGGCGGAACCTACTGGGAAAACATATCGGACGGTCACTTTGCTACGTCGTCCATCGGCGCGTTGGCCGTGTCCGAGACCGATCCCAACGTGTTGTACGCCGGAACCGGTGAGACCACCATCCGCATCGACGTATCCTATGGCGACGGGGTGTACAAATCCACCGACGGAGGCAAAACGTGGACACATGCCGGTTTGCGCGAAACGCGCCACATCGGAAAAATCCGCATCCATCCCCGCAACCCGGATCACGTATACGTCGCCGGGCTGGGCCATGCCTTCGGTCCCAACGAGGAACGCGGTGTATTCCGCTCGACCGACGGTGGTGTAACATGGCAAAAGGTGCTCTATAAAAGCGATCACGCCGGGGCAGTAGACCTTGCGCTCGACCCCGGCAACCCACGTATCCTGTACGCCTCGATCTGGCAGACACACCGCCATTTCTGGGAACTGTCGAGCGGCGGGCCGGGCTGTGGGCTGTATCGTTCGACCGATGGGGGAGACACATGGGAGGAGATGACCGAGGAGCGCGGTTTTCCTGCCGGTCTCAAAGGCAAGATCGGCGTGACCGTCTCGCCCGCGCAACCCGGTCTCGTATGGGCTCTCGTCGAACAGGAAAAACCGGGACTATACAGGTCCGACGACTACGGCGACCACTGGGCGAAGGTCAACGACAACCGCGACCTGATGCAGCGCCCGTGGTACTATACGCATGTATTTGCAGACACCCGGCATCCCGATACGGTATACATCACCAATATGAAGATGTGGAAGTCCACCGATGGCGGAAAAACCTTTACCGAAATCACCACCCCGCACGGCGACAACCACGACCTGTGGATCGACCCGGTCAACCCGCAACGTATGATCGAAGGAAACGACGGCGGCGCATGCGTCACCTTTAACGGTGGCGCGACGTGGTCCACGATCTACAATCAGCTTACCGCACAGTTTTATCGCATGGATATAGACACGCGATTTCCGTACCGTGTCTACGGAACTCAGCAGGACAACACGAGCATTGCCGTGCCCAGTGCTACCGAAAAAGGCGCGATCACGTGGCAGGACTGCTATCCGGCGGGAACCGGCGAAAGCGGCGATATCGTGGTTCGTCCGGACAATCCGGACATCGTGTTTGTCGGGGCCATCGGCAGTTCCTCCGGAGGAGGCGCCTCGCTCCAACGCTACGACCACCACACCCGACAGTTACGGCTGGTCACCGTATGGCCCGAAATCGTAT
>VGJU01000101.1 GCA_016867335.1 Candidatus Zixiibacteriota bacterium
GACCGTGCCACGCGGGTGTTGAAGACGGACATAACCGGCGGCCTGTCCGGTGGTGGCCACCCATGCGGTATTGCGATATAGACGAGCCTGATCTGCTCGCTCCTGGCGGCAACTCAACTCCGAATTCCGATAGAGCGGAATCTCAAGCGCCGACCGGATGACACATCGGTGACCGGATGCCTTGACACCGATATCGTCCGGGTCGTATCCCGGTGTAAACGGGCCGAAATCAACGACAGCGTCCTCTAAGTCAGGCAGGCGAGTGTGTGCCGACCAGTCGAGGAGCATGGCCATTGCCTGGTCGGATTCGTTTACCATGCGCCAGTCGGCGAGCAGATACGGACCGCCGGTCCATACCTGAACCCGGGCGCGCCAAGGACCAAAACGCTGACCTTTTTCGTCGACCAAATCGCCTTCGACGGGGATGACGGCGCATACGGGGCTAGCCTGTTCGATCAGGATACCCCGACGATGCGCCGTAAAGTGGTCACGCCAACCGACTCGATTGAGCTTGACCGACAGGTCCATGTTACCGAGCGACAGACCGGAAACAAGCGACAGACCGTCGAATACGCCACTGCCGGTTGCCGCGCCAACGTCGAGTGTAAATACGCCGTTGGTCACGGTCGTTTTCTCACCGTTGGTCTCGATTTTCACCGGATGCTCCGGCGCGGCAGGCTCAAGGCCTACCAGAACCCGATAACGCCCGTTTTGCGTGGCGACAAATTCGCACAGCAACCACCGGATGCTACCGTCGGGCCAATGGCTGAGCGCAGAAGAGGAAAAAGAAACCAAACGACCTTTCGGGTCGCACAGGGCCACCGGAACACCCGCAGGAACAACGCCTTGCGCGAAAGCGACACCCGACCGAACAGGATAACCGAACGCGGGGAGTCTGCCGGCGGTAAGCGTAAACGGAATGCCGGTTGGGCGTGACGTGCGCAACGACACACGACGCGCGCGGGAACGGACCGGCGGACGCTCCGGGTGTACGATGCGATTTTCGGTCGTCAAACACACGTCGCCGAAATAGGCCGTCGTCTGAAAGTTTTTGGCGACTTTTTCGGGGTTGTGCGCGCTCCAGGCAAACCGCTTATAGACGTCACCGGGGAGTTTGGCCGCACTGGCTACGCAATCCTCGACCCGAAACGTGATCGTCATCCGGGGGGCGGCATAGGGCGTAATATCGACAACCCGGTACGGCTCCCGGTATCCCGACCGAGGACCGTCCTCCGGCTGCTGACGCGGATCGTCCATCTCCTCATAGGCGACATCCGACTCCCACACGAGATGGCCATCGACCATCGCTTGTTTGAAACGATGCCCGATAAACGCCTGCGTGCCGGTCCAGGCATCTTGTTGCGTCGTTCCGGAATAGTTGTCGGACTTATAGAACGAAAGAAAAAGCGGACGATCGGGGCGCCAGTCGGAAGGGGGGACAGTCTGGACCGACCACTCGGCAAACCCGTCCGAGCGGCTGGGCGCAAAGGGATGGTCTATCACAAGAAGGTCTCGGATCGCGTCCAAACGGGTGGGGAAAATCGGTGGATACGTTTTTCTTTCCACAGAGCGGACGGCAGAGGCCGGATGCGACTCATTAAGGGTACCTTGTTTTTGGGTGGCATTTTTGTGGTAGGTCTGGTTTCGCTATCCGCCCCAGGTTTACTGCGTGCTATTTTCTGACAAACTTACGCAGCATGTTCGGGCCGACTTCCGCGCTGTAGACAGATGAACCATCAGACTGGCACCAAAACTTTTCAGCAATTTCCCCGACGCGTCAAACAGAAAGACGGTGTCAAGGTCTTCCCGACCGATACAGTGGTTCTGGCCACACCGCTCAGCGACCCGGACATTCCCACTGCCATCGCGGGCGACAGCCACGCACTGGTTGATCCCCATTCTCTGCCAGATGGTAATTTCCCCCAGACCCCTTCTACGACACTATAGGGGTTGGGCTCATGGTTCTGAGCGCGTGTTGTCCCGGACAGGCTGACCAGCAGGCTGATCGACAAAACAAAGACAACGGGCAAGCGGTGGAGAGGGGCATGACAACCCTCCCTAATTGGCTCAAACCACAAAAGGCAGACTGACACACTTCATTACGGGCAGACGCATCTTGGGGATTATGCCGACAAAATACGGCAAGCCCGGGAGGAGATCAACCAAAATGGCAGACATCGGCACAAGCCTGCCTGTGACCCTACCAGAGGCCGTCCCGTCGTCCACGCCAGTAGGTAGCGAGGAAGCTGGCAGGCATCTCGCTGCTCAGACAATGACCGTAGTACGCCACTTCGGGAAGCAGTTGCCGTCCATCCGGATCAAAAAACCAGAGCAGGCGAGTTGCATCGACGGCATCCAGCAGACGACGCGCTTGCGCGATGGTCTCACCAGCGATCTTCGGTACATGGCGATGGGCGATGACCGAGGTTACCATCGATCGCGCCAGGGGTTCAAACCAGCGAATCTGACTTGTGCGGGCAAAAAACGGGTCACCGAACGGCCATTCATCACGCGAGACCGGCTCTGTCGAGGGCAGGGGTCGCCAGACGCCCTTCCGGAAATCGGCGGCGATCCAGTAATACGGCAAAACATCCTCACCAATGTGCTACTGCCCCTGGTGCCACCACTGCTCCAGAATACCGGAAAGACGTCCACCCAGCAGATCGGGCTGGATCTCGTAGAGCATTTCGGCGGCCACCGCGACGAATTTGCAGAGAATGGCGGACTCCCAGAACAGCACTTCACCGGGCATGAGCAGCGGTGTTACCCATGGAAAGGTGGCTGATCCGAAGGCTTCCAATTGGCCGGTTTCCTGAAGCCGCGTCTAAATTCGTTTCAGCCAGTTCAGGGCTGTGCTGGTTTGCATCCAGGTCTGATGGTCAGGGAACCATTCAGCCTCCAGCAGATACGCCGGATCACCCGTGAACCGATTCGCCAGCGTCTGAATCAGCAGGGTCGTCGCATTGCTGTAGCCGGTCTCCTCCCGAAGGCTCCAGCTTTTGCCGAAGTAGGTGAGGGTATAGTCCACGCCACGCCAGTAGTCAGCGAACGCGATAATCATTTCTTCGATCCGGCGTCGACGTGTCGGCGGAGCGACCTTGTAATAGGTGAACAATCCCCAGCAGGCATCTGAATACTGATCCGGGCTGGTTTGATTCGACGGACGGAATCCGTACGGCTTGTTCATCCAGCCAGGTTTGCCTGCGGCTACACCCATTTCGAAAATCAGTTCTAAGGAGCGAAATGCGCGTTCGGCCTGCTCCTGTGCAGCGGGCGAATCTTCAACCTGAATCCGGTAGGCCTGCGCCGCCAGATAGATGCCTGAGGTGGTAATCGAATTTTCGCCGTGCAGGTAGTCCCAGGGCCCCTCGATGTCAAGCTGGCCCACAGACGGATTGATGGCGAAGGCACCGTCAAAATCGGATGGCTGAAACGGCCGTATTTCCCCATCGGCGAACCGCTGCATTGAGTACAGGATCCCCGATGGACTGAACGCCACCCGTTCGTAGAGGGTCTGAATCCGTTCGGCTTTTTTGTGCAAGGGAACGGCGGTCAGATCAGACAGTAATGCTGGAATGGATCGGTTACTCAGGCTCATGGGATCACGGCTCCCGTAAGGGTGGGTTTGGCGACGGTCACGAGAACGAAAAGGGTCAACTGGAGCCGTACCGACGAAGTCGAACGGCAGTGGTGCGGTTCGCGCTACCCCGGATTTGACAGGTATGCGGTGTGGGAAGATCCGCTTTTTCCGTCGCTGGAGATGAAACTTCTTTGAACTCTTCAGGAAGTACTGTTCATTTTACAAAGCGCTTTGTTGCTGGCTATCGACGTCGTCGCCTTCAGTGATTCGGTTTCTCTGACGTCGATCACTCAGAACTTTTACTTAAGGAGAATCGTATGAACAGTAAGACTATCGTAATGATCGCGATCGTGTCTCTCTATTTCGCAGTCGTTTCGCCCTCATTCGCCCAGACCAGCCAGCCGGCGAAAAGCACGACGCCCCCTGCCGTCGTCGATTCGGTGAAGACGGTCAAGATGGATAAAAAGTTGGACAAGATACAGGCGAAGGCAGACGCCAAAATAGAAAAGATCAAGGCCAAAGCGGACGCCAAAATGGAACATGTTCAGGCGAAGGCTGATTCTGCGAAGGCTAAAAAAGAAATGAAAGATGGAAAGAAAGGCCTGATGGGCATGAAAGCCAAAGCTATGGTCGGCAGGATGGCACCCGCCGATTCGGCAGCCGCAGCGGTGAAACCGAAGTAAGCCAAAGACTTTCGATGATTGAGAAACCCCTGATCCAGTAAACGGAACCCGCCGTCGTCAGATCCCTCTGGCGACGGCACTGAACCACCTCTCTGACGGTAGTGCTTCTACCTACAGGGCATAGTCATCCGGATTGTTCTTCCGCCAGTTGGGTAGGTATCCTTGCTTTGCGCCAAAACCGTAGGACGGTCCGATCTGGTTTACGCTCCGCCACGGCCACGCCTGACCGCCGATGATCCGGTAGTCCTTCCCCATCCCGCACAGCCAGTAAAACATGTGCGCCGTGTATCGCGCGGTGTGATGCCCGCCGTAGTAGGCCGTGCGGAAATCGAAACCCGGCTCTATGATCCAGTCGCGCACCGGCGCGACCGTCCGCCAGTAGTTGTACTTGAGCATGTGCCGCAGACCCGTCGCCGTGGATTCGCCCCGGCGGTGCATCAGATTCTGAACGTGGATGCCGAACGTCCCCGCAGGACCGGCGGCGGCAACGCCGGGATTGGTCGTATCTCGCTGAGCCGGAATCAGATGCGAACCGGGCATCAAATCAGTCGGCCCCAACTCGACGGGTGTATCTTGAGGGAAATAAAACACCTCGATAAAGTTTACTTCCGGGCCAAACACGTGGTCTGCGTCGTAATGCCATCCCTGCGGCGATGCGGGGCATTCGACGCTGTGTTTGCTCACTAACACCGGAAGCCCTACTTCTCTGCCAAGAAGCGACCTGAGTGCGCCTGCCACCTGCGGATCGAGCAGGACATGCTCGATAAACCAGTCTTCCAGCAGGATCCCGCTCGGCTCGTGTGTGGTGCGAATCCGATCCAGATCTTCGCGGGTCATGCCCGCTGGGATATAGCTCGGATTGGCAGGGCCTTTTCCTTCCAGATAATCCCGTGTACGCCGGTTGATCTCGTCCGGCACTGCGCCTGGCAAAAGAAGATAGCCGGTCTTGCAGAACTCCAGTACTTGGCTGTCTGTCAAAGTGGGTTCGCAGTCAAACGTGCGAGTCTCATGATCGTACTTCATAGAGAACAACCTCCGTTGGAAAGCGGGATGGCGTGGGACGAACGTCACAAAGCGTCTGCCTGGCAAGACTCGCCGGGCATAGCCAGATACAAGATAGAATCCAACGCGAGCAATACAATGTTATAAAACAAAAAAATGTCTCGCTTTCTTCGGGCACAAACTGCATAGACCTGTATTCTTAGTCTACATGCAGGACATCTGCCGATCTTCCTACCCCGAAAAGATTCTTGCGTGCCACTTTACAGGGCGTAATAATGAGAGCAATATCCCTAGAACGTGCCGGGACCACTGTAATAAAATAAGGATGCGGGTTTATGCGTACACAAGCGGCAGTGGAAATCAAAGTCAACGAGCAATTTGATCATTTACCTGGAGCACCCATTGTCGAGGCCGTAATCGACGTTCGTGCTGATACCATAGACGCGTTCGAGGAGCCTCATGTCCGTTCCCAACTGGAAGATAAGCTGGATGGCTATGAGTTTCTCGACTCGCAACGGGCATTCCGCCATGAGGTGAAGTTGGAAGCAGGGAAGCCCTCTCAGGCCGTTAGTGATCTGGGATGGAAGGGGCTACGCTTTCAATCCACTGACAGAAAACACATCGTGCAATTCAATCGGGACGGATTTGTTTTCAGTCGTCTGGAACCTTACCAAAGTTGGAAACGGTTTTACGATGAAGGCCTGTGTTTGTGGCGTACCTATATCAAACTGGCTCAACCGGTCGAGATTTATCGGTTAGGGTTACGATATATCAATCGCCTTCAACTCAACCCCGGCGAGGTGCATTTCGAGGACTACCTCCAACCGGCGGCAATGCCACCGAGAAACATGGACCTGCCCTTTCTTGGGTTCATGCATTACGACACACTGGCTGTACCGGGGCATCCCTATGCGATTAACGTGGTTCGAACCATCCAGCGGCCAGCAGATAATAGCTTGACTGGTATTGGTGTGATCCTCGACATTGACGTATTTACCACGCATAGTATCGAATTCAATGAAACACTCCTTCCCGAACGGCTCCAGGAAATGCGGTGGTTAAAAAACAAAGTGTTCTTTGGCAGTGTAACTGAAAAAGCATTGGAGAGCCTCCGATGATACTCGAAATGCCGGCTTCACCCTTTCTTTCCTATGGTATTCTGACCTCCCGAGGTGCCAGTGTTACAGCTCAGTTTGTTTCAGAGCAAACGCAACAGAGCCGCCGCCAGCTACAGGGTTCCTTTGTGTTAGGACAGGGTGGACAGGCTGCGTTTGACCAACTGTATTTAAGCTATCAAGCCTGCAAAGAGACTGACTGGGATGGTTATGGTGCTGTACCGGTTTCCGAGAACACGTACATTCTGGCCTGTCAGTTACTGGAAGCTCTGCCCTTAGGCACCCCACTCCCTTCCTTTGACGCGGAGCCGGACGGTCATCTCACAATGGAGTGGTATCGTTCCCCTCGTTACAAGCTTTCTGTGAGCGTAAACCCGACAGGGAACCTTCACTATGCAGCCCTCCTCGGTGCAGGTACGGCCTACGGCACCGAACCCTTTTGGGGTGAGGCTCCCAGAGAGATCGTGGCTCTAATCCATCGTGTGATGTCCGAATGAGTGGCGACGCACCAACGCCTGTCGACAGCACCGAACAACTGGCGCGATTTGTATTTTTTCATAGGTATGTGCGTGCAGACGGTATGGTGCGTGCCGATGCGTTTATCCCACACCCCTACTCTGATCTATCCGTTACAAGACATCTTGCCCTTACCGAGGATGAAATTTGGGAGATGGGCAAGTCTGCACGCGGAAATCGAGAGGTAGTCCTTCAAGGTCGCGCCGACATTTCGGCTCAGGTTGTCATTTCTCAATCCCTTGTGATCACGCCAGATGAACCGCCGCGCAACCATGCCGTTATCACAGGTTGGCCGCCCGACAAACCCGCACAAAAAATAAAAGCGCAACTGCTTTCCGTTGCCGCACGTTATTTGCCTAAGCCCGGCTAGTTCTATGCCTTCGCCCTCCGAATATAAGACCGTACAGATCGGCATCCTGCAATACGCCCAGGGCAGAGGTCTATAATAAGGATGTAACCACAAGTATCGGGTTAACCCGGCTTCGATTTGAAGCGCGGTTTCGTAGCGGTTCATGTACTCATTCTCGGATTTGACTGAACACCCAAGGCGCTCGATAAAAAATTTTCGAAAGCTCTGCCTCGTCCGTCCATCAGTACATCGAAAAACACTTGAAAAAAGCCCGGGAACCCCCATGCCCCTACCCAAATACAAGTACCAGTGGTACCAGATGATTTACGAGAACATCCCGAAAATCCATGAAGAAGCCCGGAGGTTCGGCGATAAACTCGGAACGACAAAACTCAAACGCGACATCGGGCTGTATCCCGGCAGTTCGTCGCGACCCGGCAACCTTCCGTCCTACGTGCTTGACGAGATCGTCAGGACGAACCGGAGTGGCAAGACGTTTCGCGTGCGAACCGTCGAAGACCAACTCAGGGAGGTGATCAAAGACGTCTATGGCGACGCCTATGACGCGGCGGCGGCCAACACCTGCGAGGCCGCGTTGCGTATCACGCTGGAGACGCTCTGCGCCCCGCCGTCGATGCGGCACGGCGACATCTACCGGGCAAGGCTGCTTATGCCCTACGGCGAAGACTACGAATGGGTCGGCGGATACGGGCGCGCCTTTCCGCCCAAATACAAAAATCTGCTCGTGGACCGCACCCTTTCCGGTGGCGAACTCGGCATCGAAAACAAAAGCCTCGCCAACCTGGAGACGCTATATGTACGCATGGCCGGCGCGCGGTACGAACCGCACGGTATCCGCTACAACCCGACGTCGCTGCTCACCCGCGTGGATGTGGAGGGTACGATGGACAACGTGCGCAAGGCCGCGGCGCGCCATGCCTCGCTGCTGACCGGTGTCGCGGCGGTCGGTTACGACACGATAAGCTACGGACACGGGGGAAAGGACGAAAAAGGCGCACCCGTCCTGCTCAAAAAACTTGCCGAAGTCGCCCGCGAATACGACGTCCCCTACCTTGTCGATACCGGAGGTTCGATCCCTATCGTGGGTATGGATCCCCGCGACATCGACTGCGACATCATCACCTACAGTATGGACAAACCGGGTCGCGCGCCCGCCTCCGGCTTGATCATCGGCAAAGAGGAAATCATCAACCCCATCCGAAAAGGCATGGGACTCGGCGGCCAGCGCTACGGCGAACTGTCGTCGCACGGCAAAGCCGTATACACCTATAGCGATCCGGGCCGGGATACGGTCGTGGGACTGGTCGCTTACCTCAAGGTGCTGCGCGACCGTCCCCACCTCGTTACAGACCCCATCGACCGGTTTCACGAGATATTGATCGAGGAATTCAAACACCTCAAACCAGCGCGGTTTCGGGAAAAACTGATCTTCGAAAAAACGTATCAACTGGGCGGCACCGAGATCAACTACGAACGCACCTGGGACGAAGACGGCGTGTTCGGCATCCCTATCTTCAACCTCGAAGACCTCTGGGCCAACACCAATCCCATCGTTTCGGCGCAGGAATACATGGGGGTCGAACCCTCAACCATATACAGCGGCAAGATGTTTCTTGGTCCGGGCATGGGTACGCTCGATGAGGAGGGTAATTTGATCGAAGAATATGCCGTGTTAGGAGCAAAGACGCTTGTCAAGGCCGTCGAGATCGTATGCAAATACGCAGGGGTAGGAGATTAACAGCTAGGGCTATGAACCTATAACGCCCCGGTAAACAAATCCCACAGGAGGCGAGGATGAACCTTATCGTCATCGTACTCGACAGCTTCAGACAGGACCATGTCGGTTTGTACAACCTGGGAACGGGGCCGTTCGAGGAGATTCCCGCCTGCCGAACGCCCCACATCGACAGGTTTGGCGCTCAGGCCGTCGTGTTTGACAACGCCTACCCGGAGGCGCTACCTACCATCCCGATCCGGTGTCAACTGATGACGGGTCAGCGCACCTTGCCCTACCGCCCATGGCAGCCGCTCAACCCGCAGGATGTCACCGTCGCGGAAATTCTCCGACAAGAAGGCTATGTCTGCGGTCTTATCTCCGACACCTATCACTACCGCGCGCCGGGGATGAACTATCACCGCGGGTTTCACGCCTATCACTGGATACGGGGACAGGAGTACGACCCGTGGGTTTCAGCGCCGACGCGACGCCCCGTCGCAGGATATGTCAACACGCATTTTACCCCCGAATGGCGAACCCGCATCTCACAATTTCTTGCCAATACGGACTACTTTACCGAAGAAAACGACTGGTTTCCCGTAAAAGTCGTGGATGAAGCCGTGCGCTGGCTTAGACAAAACCGGAGCCATAAAAAAATCTTTCTGTGGATCGACAGTTTCGATCCGCACGAACCGTGGGATCCGCCGGTTCGTTTCGATACCTACACCGATCCGGCCTATACCGGCCCCCGTCTGATCATGCCAATGGGAGGCAAAGCGGACAACTGGTCCACCAAAGCCGAACAGCGGCATATCCAAGGACTTTACGCCGGTGAAGCCGCCTTTGTGGACCATAGCCTCGGCCCGCTGTTTGCCTGTCTCGAAGAAGAAGGCTATACGGAAGACTCGATCATCCTGCTGTTGGCCGACCACGGCCATCCGCTCGGTGACCACGGCAAGTTTCTCAAAGGCGCAGATCGTATGTACAACGAATTGCTCAAGGTTCCTTTTATGATTCGACTGCCCGGTGGGCAAAAGGGCGGACGCCGAACCCAAGCGCTGGTGCAGTATCACGATGTGCTGCCCACGCTGCTCGACCTGCTGGGACTGGACAACAATGTGTCTTCGATGCATGGCAAAAGTTTTGCGCCCGTACTCGAAGGCAAGACCGGTACGCACCATGAGGCGGTCATCACCGGGTATTATCAGGGGGTAGACCGTTGTATCCGGGATGGCGTGTGGAGCTATCTCCAACGACCAGAAGGCGAGACGGACGAACTATACAACCTTGTCGCCGATCCCCGCGAGCGCAACAACGTCATCGACGCCCATCACGAGGAGGCGCAACGGCTTTCCGCCCGATTCGGCGGTTACTTCCGGCGAGTGAAGTCCAAAGTCGTCAAGGGGGTGCAGGGCGAATACGAACTGGCGTCGGGTAGCGTGGAATAAAAAAGAAAGGGGAAGGGTGAAGAAATACTACCCCTTCTTCCTGCTAGGTCTATCTGGCTGACTTGAAGCGTTCCACGCTCTTTTCACACTTCAAACTTCTTTCTTCCGCTCCAGTAATAGTAAAACGGGATACCCGCCAAGGTAAGACCGAGTCCTATGAGCGTCTCGTAAAAAGACAGTGGATTGGTCAACAATGTCACCATGTAACCGGCGGTGACCAGTATAAAAATTACCGGTGTCAACGGATACCCCCATACCCGATAGGGACGATCCGCATCCGGCTTTGTATGCCGGAGTACCATCACGGCCAATATGGCGAGGATGGAAAACCCATAGCTGGGAAACGATCCGTAGGCGATGATCTGGTCGTACTGTCCCGACAGGGCGAAGACGCAGGCAAGTATTCCCTGCCACAGTATGGAATGGGCCGGGGTTCGGTATTTGGGGTGGACCTTGGTCAGCCCCTGAAAAAACAGACCGTCTCGCGCCATGGCAAAAAACACACGCGGGGCGACCAAAATCTGTACGTTGACCCCTCCAAACGTCGAGCACATCACGCCGATCGAGATGAGCAGGGCGCCTGTCGGGCCTACCAGCGCGTTCATGACGTCGGCGGCGATCCATGACGAGGTTTGCACCTGCTCGAAAGGCAAGACATAGATATACACGACATTGGCCAGCAGATAGATGGCCATGACGAAAAACATCCCTGCGATGACCGAAAACGGCAGGCTGCGGTGCGGGTTGCGCATTTCGCCGGCGACATAGCTGGAAAACGTCCACCCTTCGTAGGCAAAAAGCCCCGTGATCATGGCCGCGCCAAAAGCGCCGATCGAAAACCCGCCTCCGTTTTGCGGGGCTCCCGAACCCCAGAACGGAGTAAAATGCGCCATCGAACCTTGCGTGAGAGACAGACCCAGCAGAATAAGGCCACCAAGCGCCGCCACCTTGAGATAGGTAAACCAGTTGGTTACGCGGCCTCCGAGACGCACACCCACACAGTTGATCATCGTCAATAGCGCAATACAGGACACGGCGACAAGGTTCTGAGCACCCGTATCGAGCGTCATGTCGGTGATCGTATGGACTACGCTGGCCAGGTAGGTGGCAAAGACGTTGGCCACCGCCGCGATCGACACGGGCCAGACGATCCAGAATGCCGACCAGCCGTACATAAAGGCGACATAGGGCTTCCGATAGGCTTCGCGCAGATACACATACTGACCGCCGGTGCGGGGCATCATGGCGCCAAGCTCGGCAAAACAAAGACCACCGCACAACGCGATAAGTCCGCACACGACCCAGACGGTCAGACTCATCCCCGGTGAGCCGACTTCGGCGGCGATAAAGCTGGGCGCGCGAAAAATGCCCGACCCGATAGTCCCGCCAATGATGATGGTCGTCGCTTCCAGCGGCCCCAGACCGCGTATCAGCCCTTCGTCTTGTTCGGTTTCCACAGATTTTTTTTCCGTATCGCTCATGAAAACCCCCAGTACAAAAGGCAGAAAACGGAAAAACACGATGGAGCGACATGGCCGACAGGATGACATAAATAATATCATGAAGGAATAAAACAGAGTATGTCCTCTCCGACCTTCTGTCAAGAAAGTTGACACAACTTGACAGACCACAAAAAACCGGCCTATATAAGCACGTAGAGGTATGAAGTATGAAGTATGAAGAGATAGAAGAGGATTAAGGGCTGTCGGGCAGGACATTGAAGCCTCCCACGCAGCCATTGCGCAGCAATCGAAGCCTCTTCACGCTTCTACCTGCAAGGTGTAGTGGGTCTTGCAGCTTGCTGAAAGGTATGCACTGGCTGTTCTGTTCAGGCGTGAAGGGCTTTAGGGAAACCAACATACAGGAGCACGTTCATGAACATCCTCGTCCTCGGCAGCGGTCTGATGGGTCCTGCAGCCGTTTTTAACGCCATGTCCGATCCCGACGTCGCCAAAGTGACCGTGTGCGATGTGGACGAGGATAGGCTTTCGGCTTGCCGGACGCGGGTAGACGGTCTGCCTGGTGCACAAAAGATACACACGCGGGCGCTGGACCTCAGAGAGAGAGAGGCGGCCGTGGCGCTGATGCGTGAACATCACGCCGGGGTGGCCGCCTTGCCGCGCACCGCCAGCCTGCTTGCCATCCCCACGGCGCTTGAAGCGGCCATGCCGCTGGTAGACCTTACCCGGATTCCGGACGAAGAACTGGTCGTGCTCAAGAAAAGCCACCCCGTCTCCGAAGGTCAAATTGTATTGGGGTGCGGTCTGGAGCCGGGCTTGACCGAAATCTTTGCCCGTCACCTGGCCGAGCAGTTGGACCGGACAGACGAATTGCACATTCAATGCGGGGGCATACCGACGCTTCCCGCCCCACCGTTGGGATACAAAATCGTGTTCGGGGGTGCAAGACTCCCTTTCCGTGCATCCGACGCCTATATCGTCGAAAACGGCCAGTTGCGCATGGTTCCCCGATATTCAGGCGTGGAATTGACCACGTTTCCGGGTGTAGGACAGTGCGAGGCATGGCACGAAGGGTTTATGCCTTGGCTACTCGAACTCGATGCGCTCAAAGACCTTAAAACCGGCACGCAGAAAACGGTACGCTGGCCCGGCTACGCCGCAAAAGTCACCGTCCTTAAAGACCTCGGTCTGCTCGGAGAACAGCCGATAGAGGTAGATGGCGTGAGGGTGATCCCCAAGCATGTGATCGACGCGGTGTTGTATCCGCATGTAAAAATGACGCTTTCGGACCGGGACATCACCACGTTCCGTGTGACGGTCATCGGCGAGAAAAACGGCCGTTTCACCCGTCTGAAGGCCGAAATGGTGGACCATTTCGACGAGCGTCTTGGGTTTACCTCGATGGCGCGTACCACCGCCTTTACCGCCGCCATCGTAGCACGCATGATCGGACGCGGAGAACTGCCCCGGTCCGGCACGCCTTTTGTCACTCCGGAGCAAATCGTTACCGGAAGCCGTTTGGACACGCTTGTCCGCGAACTGGACGCCGTCGGCGTTCGGTTTGCCATTACCGAAGACTGAGAGGGTATTATGGCAAAGAGTAAATCCGAGGAAAAGACCCAGAAAAAGACCGAAGGTCATGTGCAGAAAAAGACCCAGAAAAAGACCGAAGGTCATGTGCAGGAAAAGACCAAGAAGAAGGCCGATGGTCATGCGCACACCGAGCCGGGAGCAACCATCGACCACGCGCCTAAGTCCGAACGACGGAAACCCGCCGAAAAAATGGACAAAAAAACCTACGAAAAGGAATTGGCGCGGTTGCAGGTCGAACTGTTCAAATTAGAAGAGTGGATCGTTCAGCAGAAAAAAAAGGTGGTGATCATCTTCGAAGGCCGCGACGCCGCCTGAAAGGGAAGCACGATCACCCGAATCACCGAAAGCCTCAACCCGCGCGTATGCCGGGTGGTTGCGTTGACCAAGCCGACCGAACGCGAGCGGTCGCAGTGGTATTTTCAGCGTTATGTCACCCACCCACCGGCGGCGGGCGAAATCGTGCTGTTTGACCGAAGCTGGTACAATCGGGCCGGCGTCGAACGGGTCATGGGGTTTTGTACCGAAGAGGAATACCGCGAGTTTTTACGCTCCTGCCCCGAATTCGAACGTATGCTGGTACGTTCGGGCGTTACGCTGATCAAATACT
>VGJU01000102.1 GCA_016867335.1 Candidatus Zixiibacteriota bacterium
AATTCGCTATTCCCTTTCACGTCCTGCGGTTTCCTTCGCGTCCCGCGCATACATGGGCGGTCAACTTCGGACGACTGATTCATCGCAGCCGCGAGGAGTCGTACTGGGTTCCGCTGTCTCGCCGGGACGGTCGTCAAGCGTTGTACCGCTTTGCTAAAGGTGGACGCCTGACCGGTCTTTCGGGTATCCAACCCGGCGGAAAATTGCAAGTGATTCCCTTTTCAGTGCTGGGCGCTCAGGGTTCTCGGTTTAACCGGATCAATCCTTCGCTTCCATCCGTACCCATTGCCGTTACCGGGTTTAACAACGTACTAGAACGCCAGGCCGGCGCCGATCTCAAGTGGAGCGTCACCTCCGGCCTGACCTTGAACGCGACCGCCAATCCGGACTTTGCCCAAGTGGAGGCCGACGATCAGGTGGTCAACCTATCCCGGTTCGAGCTTCAGTTTCCCGAAAAACGTCCGTTTTTTCTGGAACGCAGCGACATTTTTTCACTGGCACAGGGCGGCGGCGGTGGTGGTGGCAGTGGTGGTGGACGCGGGGGAGACGTCCCCCAGATATTTTTCAGCCGTCGTATCGGCCGGGGACTTTCCAACGGCACCCCGGTCCCGATCGACCTCGGCATGCGCTTTACCGGCAAGATCGGAAAAACGACACTCGGTTTTCTAAATGTCCAGACCCGTGAAACGTCGTATACGGAGAATGATGTCGTCAAAATCGAACCCGTGATCAACTGGCAGGCGCTGCGTATTTCGCAGGATATCGGCAGACGGTCGAGCGTGGGTATCCTCGCCACGTTCAAGGAACCGAACCCCGCCGGAAACGACCGCTTGGGCATGGCGATCCCGCGCTATGCTTCGAAGGATTACAATCGAGTAATCGGTTTTGACGGCAATATAGCCTTCCAAAAAAGCCAACATCAACTCCAAGTCATGTATGCACAAAGCTGGACCGATACCTTGCAAAACAAGGAGGATCAGTTTGTATGGCGTATTCAGGAACGGTGGCAGAACCGCTGGATGGGATATGGCTTTTCCTATATGGAAACAGGCCGGAATTTTATCGCCCAGACTGGTTTTGTGACACAGACGAATATACGCCGCATCGGCATGAGCACGAATTTTAGTACGTTTATACGAAAATGGGGTATCCGACAACTATCGGGCGGTGTACGCACCAACTATCTTGCCCGGATGGACCGTTCCTTTTCGAACCCGGCAACATGGCAAGTCAATCTCAACTTTTTTCTCGAACTGGAGCGCGGTATCTGGCTGGGTGGGGCGTGGAACCGAAGTTTTGACACGCTGAGCAACACCACGCGCATCAATAGCGTACACTTTTCACCCGGCTCCTACGGATACGGACAGGGCAATCTTTCGGTCTCGACCAATCCGGGCAAGCCGGTTTCCGCCGAAGGCGAGATGCGGTTTGGAAAATTCTACAACGCCGACATCCTGTCTCTGTCCGGCGAACTATCGCTCAAGCCCAATGCCCGGTTCTCCGCCGAACCGGCCGTGACATGGACACGGATCACTCGGACGGGCCCATTGGCGTTTGGGGGCAACCAATACGACTACAACAGCCGGATGATACCTCGTATTCGTTCCACGTATTCCTTTACGCCGAACTTTTCGATCAGCACCTTCATACAGTTGAACATCGACAAACGCCGCACACAGGACGCCTTTCATCTCAACACGGTGACGACCAACTTTCTGTTATCCTACCGATCTCCCTACGGACACTCCTTCTTTCTGGCCTTCAACCAGTTTCACGACGATGCGCTCGATGCGGTGAACAGTTTTGACGTATTTGCCCGCAAACCGCTTCGTATGCGCGAACAGACGCTCGTGGCCAAGATGTCCTACCTTTTCAATCTGTAAAACGGTTCCGGTCATTGAAAACTCTCCGCAGTTTGCTGCGAGAGCCTTGGGTCTTGTAGCGACGCTGTCCTCTACAGGGAAGTAACTCCGATTGGGATAAAAACGAAAAAGGCCCTGAAAATTCAGGGCCTTTTTCGTTTGTTCCGTCTTCTAACCGTCACCGACACGCTACCCCTTCGACCCCACCAGTACGGCGTGTGCGCCGCGTTCTTTGGGAGTATCCTGTGCCGAGCGGTAGGCGCGGTGCGCCGCCGGCTTGCCAAGCGCTGTCAGGGCCAACAGTTTCTCCGCCGTCTTGGTAGCCACATACGGGCGGCGGATGTCGGTCGGGTTTTCCTCGATATGACGTTTCCACGCGCCCAGCGCGGTTCCGGTCTGTATAAGCCCCTTGATCATGCCCATATCGTTGAGCATGGCCACATCGTCCGCCGGACCGAGCAAAATGGCGCCCACCAGCTTGTCGCCCTTCCATATCAGCTTGCGGTAGACCGGACGGACGGCATTGACCGTGATGGTGGTTTCAAGTCCCTCGCCCTTCCAAAGCCCGAAGCTGGCGCACTGAAGACCGCATACATCGAGAATGTTCATAAGCAAACTGCCCGGATACGCGATGTGTTGACCGGCCATGTTGGCCCCGGCGATACGCCCGTGATCCACCGCTGTCGGCTGTATCGCGTGGATGGCCTGACCGCCGGTGGACAGATCCGGCCCTTCGGCGACGTCGCCGGCCGCGTAGATGTTGGCGATATTGGTCCGGCAATGGTTATCGACCAGAACGCCTTGGTTGGTCTTCACCCCGGAACCCTGCAAAAAGTCTATGTTAGTCTTGATCCCGGTCGCCACGATGACGATATCGGCCTGCACCGTACTCCCGTCGGATAGCTTGAGTGTTTTCTTGTTGCCGTTGTGTACGATCTCGTTTACCCGTGCGCCCGTGTGTGAGGTCACCTGTCGCTGGTTGAGCCATGAACGGACCAACGAGGCACCTTGCGCGTCCAGCATACGCGGCAACACCTGATTTTCCACTTCGATCACATGGAGTTTTGCGCCAAGTTTGTACATCGCGTTGAGGATGATAAAACCGATAAACCCGGCGCCTATAAAGGCGACTTCCGCGCCGGATTTCATGCTGGCCACCGTTTTGCGTGCATCGTCGATCGTCCACAGGTTGTACACCCCTGCGCCGTCTGCGCCGAGGATACTCGGTTTTTGCGCCGAAGAGCCGGTGGCGATGAGCAGGTTGTCGTAACCTACCGACGAACCGTCGCTCAGTTTTACCGCTCCGGACGCCGAATCGACACCAGTCACCCGGACGCCAAATTTCGTGGTTACGCCCAGCCGACTATAATAGGCGTCATCACCCGTCATGACCTGCATCTCCGGCACGTTGCCGGAGATGTAATAGGGCAGGGCCATCCGCGCATACGCCGGCTCGCCGGAAATCAGCGTAATCGAAGCGTTTGCGTCGTAGCCCCGGATGGTTTCGATGGCGTTCATTCCTGCCGGACCGCCGCCGACGATTACATGTCTCGTTGCCATGTCGACCTCCTCTTTTCTTACGCTAGTCCCAGTTCGACGAGTTTTTCGCGCGTAGGTCGTCCGTCGCGCGACCAGCCTCGCACCGCATAGTATTCCGGCAGCATTTTGTCCAGATGGACCGTCACACCGGCGGAAGGTCCTTCCGTGTGCGCCTTTTCTAAAAGCCGTTTTGGCAGCGTGTCGTCGGCGGCGGTAAGCCCGGCACGCAGATTCCACAGCCGCTCCACGTTCCATGTCCGCTCACCGATCCGTACAAAATCCTCCATCGTATAGTCTACCCCGGTAGCGGAGGACAACACGGGAATCAGGTCGTCAAGCGGAGCACCCGCCGTGGTAAACATGCAGATACCGGTCGAATCGTGCGAGGTGGTGCGGTTTTGCTCTTCGGCGACCCATTTGGATTTACCATCGGTGGTGTGTGGATCGTACTGACCTGAAGTTTCGATACCGGGCGTCCATGCGCGGATGTGGCACGCGCCCCGGTTGCACGTCGCATACGCCACGCCCATGCCTTGAAACCCGCGCGGATCGTACGCCGGAAACTCCTGTCCTTTGACCCCCATGAAAAACTCCGGGTGTCTAAACTTCTCGGTCATTCGTTTGGCGCCTTCGGCCAATTCGTCGCCAAACCCTTCGCGAAACCCGGTGGCCTCTACCATACGGATCAGGGCCTGCCCGTCTCCGAAACGTAGCGGCATACCGGTTTGCGTGTCGTTTAGCAACCCCTGTTCGTACATTTCCATGGCCGACGCCAGCGTCGCTCCCATCGAAATCGGGTCCATGCCGAGGTCGTTGCACAGATAGTTCGCCATGACGATGGCGTCCATGTCGTCCACGCCCACGTCGGCGCCGAGCGACCAGAGATTTTCGTATTCCGGCCCTTCGCCTGCGATCTTCCAGTTACGCGGGTGCATGTTGACCATGTATTTGTCGGCGTTGGGGGTAACCCGGGTCACTCGTCCGCACGCGATGTTGCAGGCAAAACACGCCTTGTTGGCGATCAGCCATCCGGTTTTGATGCTGTCTCCGTTTATGGCTTCCGTGCCTTCGAACTGGCCTGCGGTAAAGTTGCGTGTCGGCAACCCGCCAAAAGCATTGATCAGGTCTACGGTAGGGGCCGTGCCCAGTTCGGTAAGCCCTTGGCGTCCTGGACTTTCGGCAAGATGTGCGTGATAGGTCCGGATGGCGGTCATATACGCTTGGGGTCGTGCCACGCGCACACCGCCGGTTCCCCGCACGGCAATGGCTTTGAGGTTTTTGGACCCCATCACCGCCCCGACACCGGAACGCCCGGCCGCGCGGTGTTTGTCGTTGACGATGCAGGCAAAACGAACGAGTTTTTCTCCCGCCGGTCCGATCCCTGCGATACGCAGTTCGGGAATGCCCGTCTCCTTGCGTATCGTATCCTCGGTCTCCGACGTGACTTTGCCCCAAAGATCGGTGGCATCCCGGATTTCGACTTTGTCGTCGTCGACGAGAAGATAGCAAGGGCGGGGTGCTTTACCCTCCACGATGACCATGTCGTACCCGGCAAACTTGAGTTCCGGCCCCCAGTGACCGCCGGAGTTGGAAGTCGTAATCGCGCCGGTGAGTGCCCCCTTGGTGACGACCATGTACCGCGAGCCGCACGAAGCGTTGGTTCCGGTCAGCGGGCCGGTGGCAAGAATCAGCTTGTTTTCCGGGCTGAGGGCATCGACCGACGGGTCCATCTCTTCGTACAGATACTTGGCCGCCAGACCGCGTCCACCGATATAATCGCGCGCCCACGCCTCGTTGATCGGCTCTTTTGCGATCCGACCGTTTGTCAGATCGACACGCAGGAGATACCCTGCCCAGCCGTATGTCATAATCTACCTCGCTTCCTGTGCGTCGGCCCCTTACAGCCCCAGCGCCGCCAGTCTTTCGTTTGTCGGAACGCCGTCCGGCGTCCATCCCCGGAGTTTATAGTATTCCGGCAACATCTCGTGGAGACGGTTTACCTGTCCCTTGGTCGGCCCCTCTGGGATCGGCTCTTCGAGCAGTCGTTTGGGCAGTGTGTCGTCCTTGCCTGTAAAACCGGCTTTCTGGTTCCACATCCGTTCGAGGTTCCAGATGCGTTCTCCGGCCTGCAGAAGGCTGTTCACGGTATAGTTGACACCGGTCACCGCCGCAAGCTGGGGCTGCATTTCTTCGAGACCGACCCCAAAGGTCAGAAAGATACACAACCCGGTGGAATCGACGGTGCTGGTGGCGTCTTGAAAAATCTTGGTGATCTCGGCCTTGCCTTCGGTCACTGCCGGGTCCATCTTGGTGGGGATGCCAAGAATTTCGGGCGCGACGGTATACGACTTGAGATGACACGCGCCCCGGTTGGACGTGGCATAACCGAGTCCCATGCCTTGTATGGCGCGGGCGTCGTAAGCCGGAAATTCCTGACCACGCACCCCCATAAAAAACTCAGGATGTCCGAATTTGGCGGTCATGCGTTTGGAGCCTTCAGCGAGTTCGTGACCAAATCCGTCACGATAGGCGGTCGCTTCAGCCATGGCTACAAGCGCGTCGCCGCTCCCGAATTTGAACGGCATCCCGGTCTGTGCATCGCCGATGACGCTTTTTTCGTAGAGTTCCATGGCCGCAGCCAGTGTAGCGCCAAACGAGATAGGGTCCATACCCAGTTCGTTGCACAGTGCGTTGGCTTTGATCAACGCATCGAGGTCGTTGATACCGCAGTCGGCACCCATCGCCCAGGCATTTTCATATTCAGGGCCTTCTACCGCAATACGCCAGTTATGCGGACGGGTGGTGACCATAAACTTGTCCTGCGCCTCGCCGGGCAGATGAGACACCCGCCCACAGGCCATCGTGCAACCAAAACAGGCTTTATTGCTCACCAACCGTGTAGCGGCCAGCGTCTCACCGCTTATATTGTCGGCGTCTTCGAGTTGGGAAAGCAGATGGTTATTGGTAGGCAGTGCGCCGCTTTCGTTGATCACGTTGACCAGCACCGCCGTGCCATAGGCCGCAAGCCCCTGACCGCATATAGGATGCTCGGCGATTTTCTTTTTCATCACCCACATGGCGTTCATAAACGCCGCCGAGTTGGCGATAGAGACACCGCCCGTCCCCCGCACCGCAACGGCCTTGAGGTTTTTGGACCCCATCACCGCCCCGACACCAGAACGCCCTGCCGCGCGATGTCGGTCGTTGACGATACAGGCAAAACGAACCAGATTCTCTCCAGCAGGACCGATGCAACTGACGACCGAATCGTGGACACCCACTTCTTCGCGGATTTCGTCGTCGGTCTCCCAAACCGTCTTGCCCCACAGATGCCCGGCATCGCGGATTTCCACCTCGTCATTGTAAATCCATATAAAGGAAGGGCGAGGGGCTTTGCCTTCGAAGATCAGCAGGTCGTATCCGGCAAATTTGAGTTCCGGTCCCCAAGTGCCCCCCGAATTCGAGGTTGTAATCGCGCCGGTCAGCGCGCCTTTGGTCACCACTGTAAAACGCGAACTGGTAGAAGCGTTTGTGCCGGTCATGGGACCTGTGGCAAAAATGAGCTTGTTGGCCGGACCCAATGGGTCTGCGGCTGGGTCCATCTCTTCGTACAGATATTTTGCGGCAAGCCCGCGACCGCCTACATACGTCTTTGCCCACTCCATGTTGAGCGGCTCTTTGACGATGCGTCCGGTCGTGAGATCGATCCGCAACACAACGCCGGTCCATCCTCCGGTGTTCATGCGGCTTTTCCTCCGTCTATGGCTTCGAGATAAGCCGAGTTGACCTTTTCCGCCCAGCCGCCCAGCCAGTCCGCCGAGTCGCTTTCCACAAACTCGATGGCCCCGGTGGGACACGCCGACGCGCAACCGGGTTCGCCGCCGCACAGATCGCATTTAAACGCCTTGTGCGTGTCCGGATTGTAAAATATCGTTCCAAACGGACAGGCGATCGTACACAACCCACAGCCGACGCAGTTGGCATCCGACACGATTTTGGCGCCCGTGTCGGTGTCGATGTGGATGGCATTTACCGGACAGGCGTTCATACACCATGCTTCGTCGCACTGAAAGCAGGTATAGGGCGCATAGCTCGCCTGTTCGTCAAAGATATTTACCCGTATCAGAGACCGGGACGGCTGGAACATACCGGTCTGCACGTAGGAACATGCCAGTTCGCACTGCATGCACCCGGTGCATTTTTCGGGGATGATGCGCAGAGATTTGGCCATGCGAACCCCTTTCTTGCCAATGCGTAGAAAGATACGCGCCACAGTCGGCGCAGGGCGTGGTGTGGACTAAAAGCTGTAGGCGAAATTTGGTGCATTGCGTTCTGCCGGGCGCAGACGATGAAGGGACGTTGCTGTCACTCCGGCGACGGTTTGTTTCATTCTAACTCCACCTCTGTCCGGTGTCAACAGCGAAGTTGTCTTCTTTGTCTTTTTCCTTGACAGAGAGGCAAAAAGCGGTATATTGGTTTTGACGTTTTCCAAAAAAAGGAAAGCGCAACCGTTTTTCACAATCGAAGAGGATACTTTCTGCCGCCCGTAGCGGCGCCTCTTCCATGGGAAAGTTCCTCTTGCTGGATTCCCGACCAGTTTTGAGCCGCAGCAACAGCCGCAAGCCGTATTTCACCGTCCGGCCTTCCTGTTTCTCGAACTTCCCCATACTTTATTTTAATCGAGAACGGTTCAAAATACCGCCGTTTGCGTTATGCATTGGGGACGCGGCTGTCGTTTGTTTTCCGTTCTCGCGCCCATCGAGGGACTGCAAGATACAGGCTCTCGGAAAGGAATACCGTGCAAACTTTTGAAGAACTCGGTCTCAAAACCGAGTTGTTAAACGCCCTCGAAGAGGCCGGATACCGCAAGCCCATGCCTATACAGGCGCGGGCCATCCCGGTAGCGCTCGAAGGCAAGGATGTCATCGGATGCGCGCAGACCGGAACCGGCAAGACCGCTGCGTTTGCGCTGCCCATACTCCATCGTCTCACCCGCGAGCGTAAACTCCAGGCGCTGGTGCTCGTCCCAACCCGCGAGTTGGCCGTGCAGATTGGCGACAGCTTTCGCAAATACGGAAAGCGGCTGTCGTTTCGCAGTACGGCCGTTTTTGGCGGCATGGAAATGGATGTGCAGACGCGAACGCTCCGCAAGGGCGTGGAAACGCTGATCGCCACACCCGGACGGTTGTTGGACCACCTTCGACGCGGTAATCTTACGCTCGAACATGTCCGCCATCTGGTCCTCGACGAGGCCGACCGTATGCTTGACATGGGGTTTCTGCCTGATGTGGAGGAGATCATCTCGCATGTGTCGGGAGAACGCCAAACCTTGCTGTTTTCGGCTACCATGCCGCCGGAAATCCGTCGGCTGGCCGCCCGTCACATGAAAGAGCCGGTGCGTGTCGAAACCGCGCCGCCTTCCACGCTGGCCAAGGGCATCAGCCACCGCGTCTATGCGGTTCCCCGGTATCTCAAAGATCAGCTTCTGCTCCGACTGCTTCAGGACGAGCCGATCGACTCGGTGCTTATTTTTACCCGTACTCGTCGCGGCGCGGATCGTGTAGCCGGGTATCTGGAACAGAAGAGCCTGCCTGTGGCGCGGCTTCATTCGGACCGCACCCAGCGACAGCGGCTTCGTGCGCTCAAAGGGTTTCGCTCGGGCGAATTCAAGATACTCGTCGCCACCGACATCGCTGCGCGTGGACTGGATATTCCGAGCGTGTCGCATGTCGTCAACTACGATCTGCCCGAACGCGCCGAGGACTACATCCACCGCGCTGGTCGCACCGCGCGTGCCGATGCCACCGGACTCTCGTTCTGTCTCATGTCGCCGGAGGAAATCGATCTGTACAACCTCCTCGAAACCGAGATGGGACGCGACATGCTGGTATGGACTTCGCATCCGGAGTTCGACTATCTGAGCGAGCCGCCCGCGGATGCACAACGCCGGCATCGGGAGACACGTGATTCCCGGGATATGCGCGATTCGCGCGGACGCGGACCTTCCGGACCTTCCCGGTCATCGGGATCGTCTAGGTTTTCCGGACCTTCCAGGTCGTCAGGACCGTCGCGGTCGTCAGGACCGTCGCGGTCGTCAGGACCGTCACGCCGTCCGTTCCGCCCTGCCCAGCCCTCGGCTTCCCATGCGCCGGAATCGGGCTCTTCCACCACATCGCCATCGGCAGCGCCACCCAAGCCGCCGTTCGGACGACGTAGAAGTTCCGGCTACCGCTCCCGTACCGAGTAGAAAACAGGGGACGCCCCCAAAGGCGTCCCCTTTCTTTTTGTCCCACCTCTTTACGGAGAAATCCGCATGGACATCAGCTTTTTTACCGGCGCAGGCGGTGAGGCTTGGAGTCTTGACGAATGTGCCCACTGGGCCAAAGACCATGACTTCGATGCAGTACGGCTGTCGGCCTCCGGTGTGGCCGACCCCGACCGGGTGCTGCGCGAAGGACCGGGCGAGATCAAGGAAACGCTCCAAAAACACGGGATATATCTGGCCGCATTGGCTGCGCACAACAACTTGCTCGACGACGACGACGAACGCGCCGCCGTCGCTGCCGACTGTCTGAGCAAAGCCATCGAAGCCGCCGCCGCACTCGCAACCCCGGTGGTCATCACCCATGCAGGCAGCCCAGTAGGCTTCCGCTTCTACGGCCAGTATTCTTCCACACCCGGCAACCCGTCCGACCGCTCTACCGAACTGGTCCAACGATTCAAAGAGCGATTTACTCCGCTGGTGCGTCTGGCGGAAGAACGCGGCGTGAAGATAGGTCTCGACGGCGCGGTACGCATGGGCAACATCGCTTGCAACCCGGAGATGTGGGAGCGCGTGCTCGACGCCGTCCCTTCGGAACACCTGGGTCTTTCGTGCGATCCGTCGCATTGGCTCTGGATGATGATCCTACCCGCAGAAGACGCCATCCGCATGTTTGCCGGAAAATGGGTGTATGCCGATGTCAAAGACGCCGAAGTAAGCCGCGAAATGCTGTTCCGTCAAGGCATCATCGGCAACTGGTGGTGGCAGTACCGCGTGCCGGGACGCGGCCAACTCAACTGGGGGACGATCATCGGCGCCCTGCTCGATTCGGGGTATGACTATGTGCTGTGCGTGGAAAACGAAGACCGCGCCATGCCCGGTCTGGCAGGCTTCTCGCTCGGATGCCGTCATCTTCGCCAGTTTCTTCCTGAAAAAGGCGAACCGTACCAACGCCCCGACGGTTTCTGGAAAGTAGGATCGGGCAAAAATCTTTGACTTTTTTCCCAATCCGCCGTACCCTCGACAGTTGCACCGTAGAAGGTTGAAGGGGAAAGTTCGAAGGGGAAAACAGTCTCTTTCCTACCTCATCCTTCCTACTTCATCCTTCCTGCTTCCCCGGAGACCTGCATGACCGTATCCACACCGCTTCCGCCCGTAGACCGACGACTTACCGAAATCCGGCATTTGGACCTACCGTGCGACTTTATCGCGCCCCGGACAAAAGCCGCGTGGGAAAGCCGCGTTCGCGAGTTGCGCGAACATATCTTGACGAGCACGGGACTTTTGCCCGCACCCGAAAAATGCCCGCTCAAGGCACGGATTTCCGAACGGATCGAACGCGACGGCTACTCGATAGAAAAAGTATACTTCGAAAGCCTGCCGGGGTTTTTCGTCACCGGCAACCTATACCGACCCCTCGACGTCTCCGGCAAATGTCCCGGTGTCCTCAACCCGCACGGCCACTGGAAAAACGGTCGCCTGGCCGACGAGCCGGATGGCTCGATCCCCGCCCGGTGTATCAGTTTTGCCCGTCAAGGTTGTGTCGCGTTTTCGTGGGACATGGCCGGATACAACGACAGCAGCCAACTCGAGCATCGCACGTTTGGCGGCGACAGGGAGCGGCTGTGGGGACTTAGCTTGATGGGGCTTCAGCTTTGGAACAGCATTCGGTCCGTGGATTTTCTCCTCTCCCTGCCCGATGTGGACTCCTCCCGTATCGCCTGTACCGGCGAATCAGGGGGCGGTACACAGACTTTTCTGCTGACTGCCGTCGACGACCGCATCCAACTCTCCGCGCCCGTCAACATGATCTCCGGACACATGCAGGGCGGCTGTCTCTGCGAAAATGCCCCCAACCTGCGTATCGAAACCAACAACATCGAAATCGCCGCCATGATGGCCCCACGACCCATGATGATGATCTCCGCAACGGGTGACTGGACCGTCAACACGCCCTCGCTCGAATTTCCAGCCATCCGTGAAGTATACCAGCTCTACGACGCCGAAGACCGTCTGGACCATGCCCAGATCGATGCAGGTCACAACTACAATGTGGACAGCCGTAATGCCGTGTATCCCTTTTTTGGAAAATGGCTGTTCGGCTCGGACGATGTTTCGCGTTTTGTCGAACGACCATTTACCGCCGAACCGCCGGAAAATCTGCTGGTCTTTGCGCGCGAGCCGGTTCCTGCGCACGCCGTAGATGCCGAGACACTTATTCGCTACTGGACACGGCAGGCCACGCTTCAGTTGGACAAGATCAGACCCTCCGACGCCCGTTCGCTCCGCAAATTCCGACAAACGCTGACCCCTGCATTTCGCTCTGCGGTCGGAGCCGTAGCCCCCGAGCGCGAACGGTTGATCGAAACGCTCAAAAGCAGGCGTCAGGGTGACGGTTTTACCGCCCAACACTTATATATAGGCCGCGCCGGCGCCGGCGACCGCATCCCCGCCACGCTGTATCTGCCATCTGTCGCGCCTCGTGGGGCCGCTCTTGCCGTACACGCGGACGGACGCAAAGGGCTTTCCGGAGACGACGGCAGGACGCCCGGTGCCACCTTACAGGCATTGTTGCGGGAGAACCACGCCGTCCTCTCCATCGACGCCTGTATGACGGGCGAATCCCAAGGTGGGGCCGACACCGGACGCTATGCCTATCCGACCACATACAACCGAACGACCGTCGGTCACCGGGTTCAGGATATCGTCACCGCCGCTACGTATCTACGCACGTGCATCGGGGTGGCTCAGATTTCGTTGATCGGCGCGGGTGATGCCGGGTTGTGGGGACTCCTCGCCTGTGGGATCGACCCACATATCCACCGGGCGGCGCTCGACATGGCACTGTTTGACAACCGCGACGACGAAGCATATCTATCTCGGCTCTACATTCCGTGTCTACGGCGTGTGGGTGGACTTGACACCGCCGCGGCTCTGGCTGCCCCCGCCGATCTGTTGCTCCACAATATCGGCGCTGCCTTTGACGCCGAACGTATAGCCGAAATATACCGCGCCGCCGACGCGCCGGACCGGTTGCGTGTATCCAAAACCACGCCGTCCGGTTCTCAGATCGCCCAATGGGCCGTCGCCGGTCCCGCCGGAAGATAAACACCGCATCCGCCGTCCGTGCGGAAGCGACGCATGGAGCATAACCGTATGTCCCCAAGCGACATGGTCTTGACGGAAATTTCCGTACCCGATTTCGGAATGCCTGCGGTCCAACCTGCCGTATCCGCCAAAGAGTACCAAACCCGGATGGAGACGGCCCGCAACCGCATGAAAGAAGAGGGGTTTACCCATCTCCTCGTATACGGTGACCGTGAGCATTTTGCCAACCTGATGTATCTTACCGGCTACGACCCTCGTTTCGAGGAGGCGCTTCTTATCCTCGGACGCGACACCATGCCCCGGCTGCTCGTCGGAAACGAAGGGTTCGACTACGCCCGTAGCGTCGTATCCGTGGAACACACGCTGACGCTGTTTCAGAGTTTTTCTCTCCCCGGACAGTGGCGTGACGGCAGTCCTCCGCTCCGACTGATCTTCGAAGAAGAGGGCATAAAACCCGGCACCCGTGTCGGAACCGTAGGATGGAAATCCTTTGATGTTCGGGAAAGCCCGTATCCGCCGGGGTGTATCGAGATACCCGCCTATATCGTGGACACGCTCCGCGAAGGGGTTGGGGATCGCCGCGCCGTGGTCAACGCGACTGATCTTTTTATCCATCCGGAGCACGGTTTTCGCGTCGTGAACAGCGCGGATCAGCTTGCCGTGTTTGAGTTTGGCGCGACCTATGCTTCGCAGGGCGTACGCAATATGACCGAAAACGTAATCCCGGGCAAAAGCGAACTGGCGCATGTAGAGACGGCGCGTCTTAACGGACTGCCGCTGTCGTGCCACCCGGTCGTCAACTCCGGTCCACGCGCGCCGCAGTTGGGAAGCCCCGGTCTGCGCATCATACAAGAGGGCGACCCGTTTCTGATGGCGATCGGCGTATGGGGCGGACTTACGGCCCGCGCGGGTTTTGTCGTCAAGGACGAGACCGGGCTTGCTCCGGAAGCACGGGATTATGTGGAGACGCTGGTAAAACCCTACTATACGGCGGCGGTGGCGTGGTACGAGACGATCGGTATCGGGGTTACGGGCGGCGAGATATTCGAGCGGATACAGGGGTATTTCAAAGACCGCCCGTTCCGGATGGCGCTCAATCCGGGGCATCTTATCCATTTGGACGAGTGGGTAAACAGCGGCATCTACCCCCGATCCGATTGCCGAATGGCCTCCGGGATGGCGCTTCAACTCGACATCATTCCGGTTCCGGACGACCCGGTCTATTTTACGACTAACGTGGAGGACGGCATCGCGCTGGCCGACGACCGGCTGCGGAGCGAACTGGCAACGCGGCATCCGCGGATGTGGGCGCGTATCT
>VGJU01000103.1 GCA_016867335.1 Candidatus Zixiibacteriota bacterium
ACCGTTTTGCAGACCACTACTATGGCTCATCAGCATACGGAGCGTGATGGTTTTGGTATTGGCAAACGGGTTGTTTACATTTCGAAACGAGGGGATGTAATGTACCAACGGATCGTCGAGCGTCAATCTGCCGTGATCCCGAAGCTGCATGATGGCAAGGGTGGTAAACAGTTTGGTGTTGGAACCCCAGAGATAGATGGATTCGTCACCGGCGACGATTTTGCGTTCTTCGTCCGCGTATCCGTAATGACGGGTGTACACGGTTTTTCCGTCGTGTACGATGGCGACGGCCCCACCTACGACGCTCAGTTCCTTCATGCGGGTGTCAAAGACTTCACCGAGTGTTTTCATGTTTTTGTCCACGGGGTCTCCCTGGGCATAAACCGCAGCACTCCAGCACAACAACAGCCATGCGCTCCATTTTTTCATGACGGCTCCTTGCCTGTCGGACAGGCGTCTATTTTTCGAATCCCGGTATTTCGATTCCCGCGCCGTTTTCTCGCGCGCGGGTGTAGACAAACGCCGCGACGGCCAGATCTTGTATGGCCAGCCCGTGCGACTCGAACAGGGTAATGTCGTCGTCCGCGCGCAAAAACGCGGCACGGCCCGCCACGATGTCACCCAGTTCGTGTATGGCATCCCACGAGATGAGGCTTTGTGCGATCGGCTCTACCAGATCGCCGCATTCGATACGGGCTTGGTCTTTTGCGTCTACGGCGATGATTTTTGCTCGGCGTACGGTTTCTTTGTCGATTTCTCGGCGGTCGAGCGCGTTGGAACCGGCGGCGTTTATGTGTGCGCCGGGTTTGAGATGTCGGCCCATGAGCACGGGTTCGCGTGCGGAGGTAACGGTAATCACAACGTCCGCGTCACGAACCGCCTCTTCGGTCGATTCTGCCGGCAACACGGGAAGTCCCAGGGTTTCGGACATTTCGCGACAGAAGAGGAGACGGCGTGTTTCGTCTCTTCCAAAGACCCGGATAAGTTCGATATCCCGGACGCCACACACCGCCGCAAGTTGGCTGCGCGCCTGCCAGCCGGTTCCCACGATGCCCACGGTGCGGGTGTCGGTGCGGGCCATGTATTTTGTCGCTACGCCGCTGGCGGCTCCCGTACGCAGTTGACCGAGTCGGTCCGCCTCAATGATCGCAAGCAGCGCGCCGGTGTCGGCCTGAAACAGCAGTACGGCAAACCGCGCGCCTTGACGGGTGGTCGTATACGTCTTCAATCCCGCGACGTTAAGTGGCGTTACCCCCCCGGACATGACATGCAACATACCACCGGACGTACGCACCCGCGAACGCGGCATATTGGTGGCGTCACCGCATCCGTGGAACCGAAAGACTTTTTCCACCGCAGTTAGCGCATCCGCCATGGAAAGCAGCCGGGTCACGTCATCCTCACGGAGAAGAAGCGCCATACAGCCTCCTTATTTTTTCCGTCGCTTCAGTCAGCATGCGACAGGCTTTTTCGGCTTCGGGTTTGTCGCCATAGTCACCATAAAGATCGAGAAGCCAAGCGGCCTTGACCACCGTTTTGACAGCAACGGACAAGGCATGGGTGTCTTCTTCGTTTACGACATGCCCGTGATCGAGGAGGGTAAGCGCGAGGTTTTTGGTTTCGAGCGCCGGAAGAAAGATTTCGGTAAGCCGGTTTTGCGCGATAAGCGTATCGACGGTCTCCACACGGACGCGAATGGCCGCGAGAAGCGCCGTCGGTGTCTGCGGCAACTCCAGCGCGTCCTGGGTGAGGTTTTTTTCCGGAAGCGCTGGGCCGGAATGCGCATAAAACGTAAAGTCGAACCGGTCTTCTTCGGGTTGTTCGGACGAGAAACGGATACGGACATGAAAATCGCGTCCGGGCGCCAGACGGTCGTCGGCAACAATAAACGACACGCCATCCGACGCCGGAACAAGCGGGGTATCGACGGGTGGATGCAGTATTTCACCGTCCGGACCGATAAACTCTTGGAATACGAGCCGTCCGGAGGCGTATACGACGGGCATGGGAAGCGAGTAATTGTCGTATAGATAAAACCGGAAAAGACCGGGTTGGGGCAATGCGCCTTCTATATGATGCCAGTTGTCACGCGACATAAAAAAGATACCGCCGTACCGGGGTTCGTGGCTGCCGTGCGGCATTCGAATTCGCCCGTCCACAAGTTCCATGTCGCAGAGATAGCACCTACGCCCCGGCTGTTCGGCGGTAACATGAGGGTGCATAGGGCAGAGAAAGCCCTGTATGACGGAGTCGGGAGGAACGCCCGCCAGATAGTCCTCCGGAAGCGATTGGACGGACATGTCTGTGTCGGGTGTCTGGGCGTTGGCAGACAGTGCGGTCAGTACAACGGCAAAAACCGACATCCAGCGCATAGGGAGTCAGTTTCCGGAGGTGACGGGGTTGATTTTTTCGATCCGGATTTTTGTTTTTACCCACCAGCCGCTCATGTCTACCTCTTTGTCGGCATTTTTTTCAAGGTCGGCTTTAAAAACTTCGGCGTTGCTAAATTGGAGTTCGTAGCTACGGGTGATCAGGAGGTATTCGTTGTCCCGTCGTTCTATTTTTCCCCGCCAAGCGCGGTGCAGCGGCGCAGTTTCGTCACCCATGAGTCGGATCGAATCCTGACGGATACCGGAGACTGTTTGTTCGCCTGCCGGGCTGACGACTTTGCCTTTGAGCGTATCGCCTTCGAATCGGAGCGCATAGGCGTATGCCCCCTGTGCGATAGTCATGAGACCGTTTTTGTAGCTTACCTCGTCCACAGTGTCCAATTTGCCGTTGAGTTTTGACATGACAGCGTCGAATTTTCCGTTTGTTTCCCGAATCTGGAGCACGACCATGCGGATACCTTCTCCGACGTGTCCTACTTTGATTTTGAGATTCCAGTTTCCCGCCGGTTTTTCCGCGCCGTACACGGAACCGACGATCAGAAAAAAGGCGGCGAGCATCGCCCATGTGGCGCGATACATCTTTGTCCTCGCTTTCTGTGACCGCTTTGTAGCAAAACGCGGGCTGCTTCATGCGCCGCCCGCGCCGCATGAGACCGATTATTCGCTTCCCGCTTCGGACGGGGGAATGATGTGGTCGAATTCACCCGGTTTGAGTTTAAGTTCTTCGGGATCTACCTTTACATCGAGTTTGCGACGAAAGTCAAACCAGCCTTCCATCATTTCGTCGCTCGAATCGCTTCCCCAGAGCACTTCGGCCTCCGGATCGGGATTCCATGGGTTGGTGGGCGAGTTGTCGAAATGCGCCCTGACAAGCATTTTCGAGCCTTTGGGGACAAAAACAGGCTGTTTGAGTTCGTAGTTGATCTGCCAGTTGAAGTCGTAGGCCGGGACCGACAACAACACTTCCTTGCGTCCATCGGGGAACAACACTTTGTATTCCATGTCTTTTCCGCGATAGTGCATGTGGGGTTTCATCGCGGTGATTTCGGAATCCTCTTCGAAGGTGTATTCGCCCACGCTCAGGAAATTGCCGTTCATCGGCGGAATGCGCAGGTCCGGATCGGCGACTACCGACGAGTGCATACGGAAGACGAAGGGTATTTCGGCGAGCCACAGACCGATTTTGGAGCGGTCTTTTTCTTCTTTTCCGTATGGATGATAGTGCATGCCAAACACCACGGTCGATCCGGCTTTGATGAGTTTGGCGGATTCGGGACCAAAGAGGTCGAACAGTTTGCCCGGAACGGCGCTCGACAGACGACCGGTGCGATCACGCGCGCCGTCGGGGCCGCGCACGGTGGTCGTGTTGTGATGTACTACGCGCGAGTTGCCGCGTACCTCGGAGGCGATTACCCAGTAGTCGCGTTTGAAGTTGGTGGGGATTTCGAAATCTTTGTTGATATCCTCACCGCTGGCCGGAATGGTATACTCCTCCTGCATATAGAGTATTACGTCGGGCGGGCGTCCGAGGATATTGGCGACTTGCCATCCTTCGAGAAAACGGGGAGGTGGGGCGATGTTCGCCGAGTTGCCCCGCTCCGCTCCGGCGTCCACCCACGCGACGATACGGTCTATCTCTTCGTCCGAAAGACTGATGTCGTTGCGGAAGATTTTGCTGGTCTCCTTGTCGGCATGCCAGGGCGGCATGGCCTTACGTTTTATTTCCTTACGGATGGATTTGGCCCACGGCCGCGTTTCTTCGTAGGTCAGCAACGACATCGGGGCGATTTCGCCGGGGCGATGACACGCCATGCATTTGTCCCGAAAAATCGGTTGAATATCTGCATACGTCACCTTTTTGTTCGTTTTGGCCGTTTGGGCATGAACAGAGCCTGCGACCGCCACGCCGATAAGCGCAAAAGCCAGCCAACGCTTCATCACATCCTCCTTGTAATAAGCCCGTGAATAAGACCGTCGGAATTTTCGGGCATTGCGCACGAATGTGCTGTAGCACAACTGATCATGCCTGTTTCGTATAGCAGAATGGGATTATCGGTAAGTTGACCTGAAAGCGTGTGTTTGTCAAGCGCATTGCTTGACATCTTTTGGCTTCGGTCTATCTTCGAGGTATGTCCATCCCCGCCTCCGGCGTTTCTTCCTCGCGGTTTCCCGCCCTCCACTATCGGGATTTCAGGTTTCTGTGGATCGGCCAGATTTTTTCTCTGACCGGTTCGTTTATGCAGCAGACCGCGTTGCTCTGGCATATTTACCAGCTTACCGATTCGCCCTATGCGCTCGGCGCGCTCGGTGTCGTGCGTTTTCTGCCGGTCGTGTTGTTTTCTCCGTTGGCCGGTGTGATTGCCGATACGCACGACCGTCGCCGGGTGTTTTTGCTCGCGCAGATCGGGCTTACGTTGATCAGCGTGATGCTGGCATGGATAACCTATGCCGGGCATATCGACGCGACGGGCATATATCTTCTTTCGGCGATGAGCGCGGCAATAGGCTGTTTTAGCAATCCCGCCAAAAATGCGTGGATGCCCAACCTCGTCGCCCGCGAACACCTTACCAACGCACTCAGTCTCAACGTCACCTCCACCCAGATCGCCTCGGTTGTGGGGCCGAGTCTTGCGGGACTGCTTCTCGCCACAGGAGATATCCATCTCGTATACTGGATCAACGTAGTTTCGTTCTTTTGCATGATCGTCGCGGTGCTGTTTGTCCGTCCCGCGCCGCCGGGAGAAGGCGCGTTACGGCGCGTAAGCTATGCGGCGGCGGTGGAAGGCATTCGTTTTATATGGAAATCGCCCCTGATCCGCCCCGCTATGTTGCTCGATTTTTCCGCCACTTTTTTTGCCTCGGCCAACACCTTGCTACCGCTTTTCGCCACCGATATTCTGCATGTCGATGCGCGGGGGTATGGATTTCTGTCCTCAGCCTCTGCGGTCGGCGCGGTGTTGACGGGCGCTACGCTTTCCGTTCTTCCCACCATGAAACGCCAAGGCCATGTGCTGTTCTATGCGGTAGGCTTTTACGGACTGGCGACCGTCTTGTTCGGAGTGTCAGCCAAGTTCTGGCTTACTTTTGCGGCGCTGTTTTTGATCGGCGCGGCGGATACCGTCAGCATGGTACTGCGCCAGACCATTCTTCAGCTTTCGACACCGAACGAACTGCGGGGACGCATGACCTCGGTCAACATGCTGTTCGTTATGGGGGGTCCGCGTCTTGGCGAAGCCGAGGCCGGACTTGTCGCCGGTTTGGTGAGCGCTCCGTTTTCGGTGATCTCCGGCGGCATAGGTTGTATTTTGGCGGTTGCGGCGTTGGCATGGCGCTCGCCTACGCTCCGCGAATATGGGAGATAGCTATTTCGCTCTGGCCGTCTCGGTTTGGCGCATGACCGCCACGGCAAGGGCTGCCAGTAGGCCAAAACCGCCTACCAGCGGCAATACGGTTCCGTCATACGCTTGTCCGATCACCGTACCGAGCGCCACCGACAACAATGAAGAGAGCGACCCCACCACCGCCGCGCCTATACCCGCGATATGACCGAGCGGTTCCATCGCGGAAGCGTTCAGATTGCCAAACAGAATGCCGATGCAGAAAAAAGCTGGTAACATGTACGTCATGACCGACCACAACGGCGGGTGGCCGTCAGACAGCGCCGCGGCAGTGTAGAAGACCGCCGACAGACCGGCCAGCGCCAGCGCCGACCGGTCGGCCAGTACACGCATCCCATAGCGCATCACAAGTTTGGTGTTTACGATAGATGCGCATCCTATGGCCAGCGCCACCACGGCAAAATACAGCGGAAACATACTGCCCAGCCCATATTGGATCTGAAATATCTGCTGAGCCGAGTTGAGATACCCGATAAAGGAGCCAAAGACGAGTCCTGCCGCAAGGGTGTATCCGAGCGCTACGGGTGTCGTACATACTTCGCGGAAGCCGGCGGCCAGTTTGCCCGGCGCAAACGATCTTCGTCGTTCCGGGGGCAATGTTTCGGGTTGACGTATCGCAAACCAAACGACGGCGACAAACGCCAGCGCAAAAAAGAAAGCGAAAATAGCCCGCCAGTGGGCGATCAGCAGGATGCCCTGCCCCAGCGACGGAGCGACGGCAGGCACAAAAATAAATACCCCCATGATAAACGACATCACCCGCGCCATGGCCCGTCCTGCGTACTGATCACGGACCAGCGCCATGATCACGACGCGCGGACCCGCCGCACCCGCGCCTTGCAACAGCCGTCCTGCCAAAAGCACGGAAAAACTGGCGGCAAAAAACGAAAGCAGACACCCGACGAGAAACAACCCCACCCCTGCGTATACCGCCGGTTTTCGCCCCACGCTGTCCGACAGGGGGCCGTAGACCAACTGTCCGATCGCCATGCCGAGCATTAGCAGCGATACCATGAGTTGGTTGTCGTTGTCGCGGTACACGCCCAGATCGCGGCCTATTTCGGGCAATGCGGGCAGTATGGTGTCTATGGCAAGCGCCGTTAGCGATATGAGCAGCGCCATAAGCATGACAAACTCAGCGCGGGGCGTTGCGTCGCTCCGGTCATCTGTCATGAGGACTCCTGAGGGGGTACATGGAAGGGGGTTCGTCGACCCAAGAACGTGCGAAAAAGGCGGGCGATAAATACGAGAGGGTCTTCTATGCCGATGCTACGACATCGACACGCACACCGGGTGTAGGTAGTTCGGGGATGAACTGATACCCGGAGTCGCCTGCCTGCTTGCGCTGGATCTCCGCGATTACCTTCCACGTCTCGCGCAATCCATTCGGACAATGCGGCATCTCGGCTTGGATAAGCCGGTGCAGTCGTCCCAAACGGTAACACGGAACCGCGGCGTACATGTGATGCTCGGTATGATAATTCATGTGCCAGTAAAAAAACTGAAAAACCGGATTGAGATAGATGGTTCGGCAACAGAGACGAAAGTCGGGAACCTTGTCCTGCAAGCCCACATGCTGGGCTGCATTACAAAAAAACTGGAGCCATGCGCCAAACATCATCGGATAGGTGATTACCAGCGGAACTATCCAATAGCCAAGCGCAAGTGCCGTCGCCGCAATACAGAGATGGCCTGTCAGCACGATACGTTCCCATCGGAAAAAGGCGCGTCGTCGCTCCGGATCGGTTTCGGGAAAGATCATCTGCGTCCATTGCCCACCGGGCAAATGTCCCGAAGCGTTTCTCCATTTGCCCTTGATTTGGTTGTACGGATACCGCCAGTTGACGATTCCCCACTTCCATACGCCTTGTATATCGTATTTCTGTGGCAGTACTACTTCCAGATCGTCGGGCGGATGCAGCGTATATTTGTGGTGTTCGGTATGACTGGCCCAGAAGTGATGATGGTTGTACCATCCAAGAAACGAAAAGATGCGTAGAAAAAAAACGTTGAGCCACGCGGTCCGAAAGACCGTGCCGTGGACCAGTTCGTGAAATCCGTTGATGAGAAACGGCCAGAAATGGCCGTTGACAAATACCAGTAGGGCGGTGACATACCAAGGCCAGTGGAGCGACGAGTAGATCGCAGCGCCCGCGCTGGTCGCGAGGACACCGAGGTGGCCGAGTGTCTGAGCAAAACCAAGAAAGTCGCTTCGCCGGTTGAGGCGAGCAAGGTTTTCACGCGAAACATGACAACGATACCACCGGACACGTGTTTTGACGGGTGGCGCGTTGTACTTTGGCCCTTCGGTCAAAACATCTTGATCGGCAATCGGTTCCGGGTTGTCAGCGGGTAAGTCGGAAGTGGCCATAGCGTATATCCGTGTGCGGCGTGAGGGCCGATCCATCGGTCATTTTGGATATCAAAAGGGTACGGCGAATAAAGCGAAACCGGAATATCCTGTCAAGTGGTTTGGCATCCTTGAAGGCGTACTTATAAAGGGTACCGAGACCGGTTTGTCCTTATCCGGGAAACCATACCCGCATCGGCGTTTCGGACAGGATGGCCGACTGCTCGGCGGGAGTAAGACCCAGCGCCTCGGTAAACAGCCTAAGATGCTCGACATACGTGGCCTTCTGGAGCCACAATTCGCACGGAAAATCCGAACCCCACATGCACCGGTCCGGTCCAAACGCGCGGATGACCTGATGGATCACAGGATGTACGTCGGCAAAAGGGAATCCCGGATCCTGCGATCCGGTAACGCCAAAGGTAAGTTTGGTGTGTAGATTGTTATATACTGAAAGCGCGCAGACGGTCGCCAATTTTGCCGTTCCGGCATCCGCGGCCGAAAGATAGGCGCTGTGGTCAAGCACCACGGGGACGTCGGGATACCGCTCCAAGAGTTTTGCCAGTTCATCAGCCCATTCCACGCCGATATGAGCGCACAGGACCAGCCCCAGACGGCGGGCCGTCTCGAACAACGCCTCCGCGCCGGGCTGGTCGTAGCGTCTTGGCTCTACATGAGGCACTTCCAGCCGAAGCCCTCGCACATTAATTTCGCCGGCCATGCGCGCCCATTCGGAAGGGCTGTCCGCTGCTCCTGAATGCAAATTGCATACCCCTACCATGTCGTGTCGGTTTGCCCTCGCCGTATCCGCCAACAGCCGGTTGTCCCACCGATATGCGGAAAAGGTTTGCACCAGCACGATCCGCCCTACACCCGCCTCCGCCATATTCCGTCTGAGGTGCTCGATGGAGCCGGCCCCCTCCGGCGGACGATACGGGTTTTCGCACATGGGGTAGAGATGTTCGTCCGGATGATAGATATGCGCATGGGTGTCTACGATGGTCATGAACGGCGCCCCCTGTTCGATTTTGGATTTTGTCCTACAGGCCACATAGCCCTTGCCAGGTTTGTCCGGACTGTGTCAATGACTTGTAGTATGGAATCTTCGAAGGATACGAAGTATACTATTGGGAGGATAGGATGTCCACCCAATCGACAGAGAAGACAGATTTTTCCGTGTGTTTTTGTGGACACGGACACAAGAGACCTATATAATTCGTTCCGGTTTGCCGCCGGAGACGTCCATCGAAGAGGCGGCGCGGTATTGTCCTTTTGTCGCGGAGGCTTGTTATGGAAAAGTCGGTACACTCGTTTACCCTGAAAACCATCGACGGTCGAGGAAAAAGCCTCGGTGACTATGCAGGCAACATCTTGCTGATGGTCAACACGGCGTCGAAGTGCGGCTATACACCCCAGTATGCGGGGTTGGAGACACTGTACGAAAAATACCGAAACCGAGGGATTAGGATTCTTGCGTTTCCGGCAAACAATTTTGGCGCGCAGGAGCCGGGAACCGACGAGGAGATTCAGCAGTTTTGCGATCTGAACTATCACGTAAGTTTCGACTTGTTTTCGAAAATCAGTGTCAAGGGCGAGGATATCCATCCCTTGTACCGGTATCTTACCACGGAGGCCGGTTTCAATGGCGCGATTCCATGGAATTTCGCCAAGTTTCTCGTGGATGGGACTGGACGAGTGGCAGCGCGTTTCGAACCGGGAACCGGCCCGATGTCGGAAGAGATCACCTCGAAAATTGAGTCGTTGTTGCCGTAGGAACACGGCATGTCGGGTCCATATCGTTGGGTCGAATCAAGGCGAAACAGAAGGAGCGCAAGGATGGGTAAGAAAGGGTGTCTTTTCGATGATGTGATGATGCGCGATTTCATCGTGAACGGATACTGTGTCGTCAAGGCGGATTTTCCTCATTCGCTACACGACCGGATTTATCAGAAGACCGAGGAGGTGTTCGAAAAGGAAGGCAACCCCGGCAACAACCTTTTGCCTCGGATTCCGGAGGTGCAGAAGATTTTCGATCATGCCGCGGTTACAGGCGCATTGACAAGTTTAATCGGTCCTTCGTACGTGATGCATCCACATCGGCATCCGCATATCAACCGGGCGCTGAGCAACGGTGGCGGCTGGCACAAGGACAGCTACTGGGGCTATCGTAAGGTGCGCGACCATCACCCCAGATGGATCATGGCGATGTACTATCCCCAGGACGTAACGATAGACAACGGTCCTACGGGCGTGATTCCGGGGAGCCATTATTTCGAGTCCCACACACCGCGTCTGCCCCAAGTGGAGGGCAAGGCCGTCGATCCTGAAGGTGTCGGTATCCCGGCGGTCGGCGAGGCCGGAACCGTACTTATCATCCATTTCGATCTGTGGCATCGGGCGTTCCCTAATCTGACTGATCGGACCCGTTACATGTTCAAGTTTCAGTTTACACGAATGGACGAGCCGGATCAGGCTTACTGGAACCGGACGAGCGACGATATTCCGCTTGACGGTTTTTCGGATCATGCGCGCGCGCCGATTTGGCAACAAGTATGGCATTGGTTGGCCGGAACACCCGAATATCGAAAACCGGACCCTATACAACCGGCGGTGCTTGCCGGCGCACTCAGGGACGACTCCGAAGAGGTTCGTCTTAACGCGGCCTACCGGCTAGCGGCGCTTGGAGAGACCGGTTTGCCGGTGTTGCTGGACGGTCTGCATGATGCAAAACCCGAAACACAGCGCGAATCGTGCTATGGGCTTGGCGCGTTTGGTGCGGCGGCGTTGCCCGGTTTGCTCAAAGCGCTCCGATCGGAAAATGAGGGGGCACGCGCCCACGCCGTCTATGCGATCGGCGATCTGGCAGAACGGTCGAACGAGGCGATTCCGGCGCTTGTTCCTCTCATAGACGATCCATCGGAGTTTGTTCGCCGCAACCTCGCCGATACCCTGGGTCAGATCAAAGGTCAGCCGGCGCTTTGTATCCCGGCGCTTATCCGGCTTATGAAAGACCCGGACGCGCAAGTCCGGTTTAACACGGCGTATAGCTTGGCCAAATTTGGCACAGATGCGGCGGCGGCGATTCCGTTGCTGACCGACGCGCTTTACGACGAAAACCGCTATGTGCAGGGTCATGCCGCCATTGCGTTGGAACAGATCGGAACCCCGGAAGCGTTGCGGGTGTTGCTGCATCAGCTTCAAGCCTCGCGCTGGTGTCCCTTCACGACCAAAGAAAGCACGTTCTAAAAAGGATTTTTTGCTCGACCATGCTTGCTACCGCCTGTCATCGTCTCGCCGAGCGTAAGGATTTCCAGCATTTTATTCTCGGCGTCATCGTCTTTACAGCCATCGTAATGGGTTTGGAGACCGACGCATCGCTCAAAGCTGCTTACGGCCCGGTCTTGCATACGCTCAATACCGTCATTCAGGGTATTTTCGTTTTTGAAATCGTCGTTCGGCTGGTGGCGCACTGGCCCCGACTGGGTCGTTTTTTTCGCGACGGCTGGAATGTCGCCGATTTTCTCATCGTGACCGCTTCGTTGTTGCCACAGGTGGGGGCTTTCGCCACCGTAGCCCGGCTTGCCCGTCTGTTGCGTGTGGCCCGTCTGCTTTCCGCATCACCTGAACTGCGGCTTATCATCTCCACTATGCTGCGGTCCATCCCCTCGCTGGGCAACGTGACCCTGTTGTTGTCGTTGGTGCTTTACATATATGCCATCACCGGTCATCATTTCTTTCACGAAAACGACCCCGAACACTGGGGAACGTTGGGCCGATCCTTGATGACGCTTTTCCAGATTCTGACGCTCGAAGGATGGATCGAGGTACAAAAAATCAGCCTCGAAGTCTATCCCTATGCGTGGATGTTTTTCAGTTCCTACGTCGTCATTGCCGTATTCGTGGTTATCAACCTGTTTATCGCTGTAGTGCTCAACAACATGGAAACGGCACGCGAAGAACACGAGATGGAGGAAAACAAGCGTCATCCCCGGCATGACCTGCTGGCGCGGATTCATACGTTAAAACAGGAACTCGATGACTTGGAGCGGAAACTCAGAGAGGACAAAACAGGGGAAACAAAATAACGCCGCAGATAGGCGGTCTTCCGGTGAAGTTACGGTTTGTACGGCAGGGCTACGCGAAAACCTATGTTGATCCGGGATTCGGAAGGGCGGTTCATGTTGCGATAGGTGGCGCGGGCCAGTTTGGGGGTATCGTACCACGAACCGCCCCGCAGGATGCGTGCATCGCCAAGCGGTGGACCTTCGGGGTTGGTTCCCCGGCTGTTGCTGTAGTACTCGCGTGCATACCAGTCGTGACACCACTCCCAGACGTTTCCGGCAAGGTCGTATAAACCGAGTGGATTGGGAGAGAAACTTCCGACGGGACTGGATGGCTCCCACTGATCATTACCTGTCGCGCCCGTAAGATTGGCGTCGTTGGATGAAAGAGACCCGCCGGTCGGGAATTTGAGGTTGCGTCCTGCGTACCGCGCGGCATATTCCCACTCTGCTTCGGTGGGCAAACGCCCGCCCATCCACCGAGCAAAAGCCGAAGCGCCAAACCAAGTCACCTCGACGACCGGACGGTTTTCCATCCCCTCTTTGGCTATGTAGCTTCCTTCTTTACACACAATCTGACAATCCTCGTCGTTGATGTCGAGCCAATAGGTAGACTCCTCGAACTGATTGCCCCATGCGTTCAAAAACATCGCATACTGCTGATTGGTGACCTCGTGGATGCTCATCCACAAGTCAAACACGGTGATCGGATGCACCGGCTTTTCATCCGCATCTCCATCACCAAAGGTATCGCCCATATCAAAGGTTCCATCCGGTATGCGTGTCATTTTGATTTCCTGCCCCCCCGGCAACTGCATCACCAAATTTTGTTCGTCTTTGTGGACTACAGTGGGAGCCGGCCCGATGATGCGAGCCATCCATGCGCGTGCTTCCGGATCGTTAGGATTCCAGTCGAGGATGTTACGGACGTATACGGCCCCCTTGAGGTTGTTTATTTCCATAAACTGCCGGGCGCTTTTGCGCCATGACTCGAGACCATCCGGGTTTTTGCCGGTCCATCCTGCCGGCGGTGTTCCACGCGCGATATCGGCGATGGCCACAACGGGAGCAACAGGCGCGGGTGAGACAGCGACCGGGGGGGCTGTAGGGACGGCAGGGGGCGGCGACACCGGCGCGGGTGAGACAGCGACCGGGGGGGCTGTAGGGACGGCAGGGGGCGGCGACACCGGTGCGGGTGAGGCTGGTGGGGTTTCGGGCGATGGGATTTTCTGCATAGCCGCGGACGTAGGTGCCACCGGTGTCGACTTTTCGGCAACGGGCGTTTTGACGACCGGGTTTCGGTTGGTCAGGACAAGCGTCCGGTCCAGCAATGCCTGTGCTTCCTCCGGATTCTCCAAAAGCTCCACCGCACGCTCCAAATACTGCACCGCACGGCCATAGTCGCCGATCTCGAAGGTCACCAGCCCTTTTCGGTAATAGAAGTCTCCGGAGCGCCCTTTCTCTATGGCACGGGCACGGCTCAAAAATATGTCCACCGACACCGTCTCACCGCTCGACAACCGCACCGTGCGTGTTGCTGACCCATAACCAGAGAGATTGACTTGGACGGTATAGCCGACGGACGGCAATTCGATCCGCATCGGTGTCACGCCCCGGCGCTGGCCGTCTATCGTCACCGAAGCGCCGACCGGGGTGGACAAGACGGCAAGGGTTGCGACGCGTTCCTCTTCGCCAACCCCTTCGAATACCGCCCCAAACCAATACTCGCCCGTCACGGACCGAAAACGTTCCTGCAAGACACAGGTCACGATCCCGCCTCCG
>VGJU01000104.1 GCA_016867335.1 Candidatus Zixiibacteriota bacterium
GTCACGCTGGACTTGCCGACAGCATCGCTGCGCAGAACATCCGCAGGGCCGCTATCAACCGGCCCATCGTGGACAACGCCTTTGGTGTTGAACTACAAACCCCGTTGCTTGCTACGGGGTAGTTGATAGAACCCCTTGCTTGGTGAAAAACCGTATCCGATCTGGCGTGTTTACGCCCAGCTTGTCACAAATTCCTCTACATCCAACCCCGCTGGCATCTCTTCGAAATAGTAGCGCATCGCGCCGGACTGGAACCCGGGTGTGTACTGCTCGGTATCCGCCTGCAAACGGGCGTCGAGCGGGACGAAACGCTGCCAGAGCAGGTCGAGTTCCTCCGGTGTAAAACGAGGGAGCAGGTCTTCGTCATAGCTCCAGTCTCCCCCATAGCCGGGCCGGTTTTTGTGGGTGTGGAATTTCATCTTGTAAACCAGCTTGCTCAGCAGGATGAGACAGACGATGCGTTGCTTTTCCCCCGGATGCAGGACGGCAAGATGCGTAAGAAATCCGTCGACGTCTTTTGCCAAAATCGACCGGTATGTCGCTTCGATGACATCGGCCTCCGCGTAATACAGTCGGGCGAAATCTTCAAACGCCGCCTGTGCCTGTGGAGACAGACACGCGGTAAAAGGCCGGTCGCGGTAAAATCGGTTGACATACGGAAAAACGGGACCGCCAAACGACCGGTAGCCGAGGTGTATGGTACGGCGGTGTTTGGCGCTGTAGTTGCTACCCCAGTGCAAAATCGTGTTGGTATACACCACACCGTCGCCGGCCTTGAGTTCGACCGGAATACCGCCGGGCACGAGTTTGCGCGGGTCTTCGCTCAACGATTGGTTTTCCGCTTTGGTGTTGGGACGCCGATGACTACCCGGCACGACCCACAGCACAGCATCGTCATAAAGCGGGATATTCCACTGGAGATACCCCGGCGCATTGGCGAGCAGATCCGCTTCCAGCCCGCCAAGCGGGGCCTGATCGATGGGGTGTATGTCCCGATGCCACGACGCCGGTCCTCGGTCGGTCGTGGGGCTACACATAAACATGAATCCGGTAATCGAAGCGACTTCGGCCCGCATGATCTGGCGGCTTATGCCCATGGTGTTTTCGTGAAGACAAAATTCCACCGTATTGGCGGTGTCGGGCGTAACGAGCGTTTCGAACGCGAGACGCGGCTGGGGGCTGGTCTCCCAGTTGCCGCCGGGGGGGTCTTCGGGTCGCCGGTTTTGCGCCCAGATCACCCGCTGACGGTCGATCATGTCTTCAAAGCTGGTTCGAAGCGGTTCAAGTTGGTCTGGCGGTACTACCTGGCGCAGTACGATATACCCATCGTCAAGCAGTTGTTGTGGATTTACTCGCATGATACGACTCCTAAAGGGCGATCTTAGCGCGTTCCAATGGGACAAAGCATACAGACAAGCCGATGGATCCTGCGCTCAATGTAATTCTTCCGGTAGACGTGTCAAGGAAGCGTGATCGCGTTTTCTGCGGTTTCTCCATTGACTTTTGAGGCTATCCGGGACAGATTTTCTGGGAGTATATAGGCTACTTGCCTTGCCGGTTGGCTTCGTTACTCTGACCGCCTCATCCACGACACCGCCTTATTCTATGAACCACACCGTCCCCGCCGAAACACGTCTCGACTGGCGACCTTTCGCCCTGCTGCTTATCGATGTCCAGCGCGACTTCTATCCGGAGGAAACCCGGCAGGCGTTTCCAGATTTCGAGAAAAACGTAACGACACTGCTTGGCTTTTGCCGGACCGTAGGAATCGATATCATCCATATCCGGTCGTTGTTTGCGCCGGACAAGTCCGACTGGATGGCAACATACCGGGTCAAAGGCACGATCCCGTGCATCCGAGGAACATCCGGCGCGGAGACGCTGGCCTGCGCCAAAGCGCAACCGCACGAACCCGTGATGATCAAACAAACATTTGACGCCTTTTACATCCCCGACCTTTTTACGCACCTGCAACAGACCAACAAACGTTTTATCCTGACGGCCGGGTTGGTCACGTCGGTATGTGTACTGCTTACCACCGCATCGGCAGTACAACGCGGTTTTCTCGCCACCCTCGTTGAAGACTGCTGTGCGGATACGCCCGACGCCCACACCGCCACGCTCGACCGGTATCCGTTTATTTTCAAACGCATCACGCTCGACACCCTGGCCAAAGGCCGCATAGAGATGCGGTAACCCGGTATCACACGGGTTCGGTTGGTATTTCCGTTCCGTTTTCCGGCGGGAGGATGCGTTCGACCAGCAGTCGGCGGATGCGCGTCGGCTCGGCCCAAAGCACCGTAAGCGTGTGCGCGCCGATCACCACCTGTTCTCCCTCCACAGGGATGTGCCCCAAAAGTTCGACTACCACGCCTCCCAGCGTATCTGACTTAGTGTCCTTGGGTAGTTCCAATTCGCACCCTTTGACCGCCATGTCTACCGGACAGCTTGCCTCCACCTCGAAACGGGTTTCGCTTTTCCGGATGATCTGTGGCAGTTCCGTATCGAACTCATCCTGTATCGGCCCTACCAGTTCTTCTACTACGTTGTCTATCGTGATCATCCCCGACACCACGCCGTATTCGTCTACCAGCACGGCCAACGCCGTTTTGCTTCGCTGAAACTCCAACAACAGCACATCCAATTTGATCGTTTCGGGAAGAAAAAGCGCTTCCCGGGCCACACTCTCCAGCGAAGCAATCCCGTCTTTTTTTTGAAGCGCCCGAAAAACGTCCTTTACATGCACCAGACCGATGATGCGATCTAAACTCTCTTCGCACAGCGGGAAGCGGGTATGACCGGAGTCGGCGACGGTTCTCAGCGTTTCCTCCACCTGTGCATGCCGGTCGATATAGACGATCTGGCGGCGGGGCACCATGTACCGACGCGCCGGCTTGCCTTCGAGGTCGAGCACGTTTTCCATGATCAGCCGCTCGCGGCGTGTTACATGCCCACCGGCCGCCGCGTTGACAAGAATAAGCCGCAACTCGGTCTCCGTGGCGGTCTCCCCGTATTCGGCCACGGGTGCTACGCCGATGGCCTTGACCATCAGGTTGCTGCTCATATTGAGAAACCAGATAAACGGCTGAAACACCCTACGAAACGCCATCAGCGGCAACCCGACCGCCAGCGAGGAAGGCAGTGACTTCTGGATCGCCAGCATCTTGGGGACCTGTTCGCCCACGGTGATGTGCAAAAAGGTGATAAAAGTAAACGCGATGGGAAACGCGATGTAATGCACCATTTCTTCCGAAACACCAAACCGGAGCATCACAGGTTCCAACATTTTGGCCACATACGGTTCGCCGACCCAACCCAACCCAAGACTGGCAAGCGTAATGCCAAGCTGACAGGCGGACAGATAGGTATCTAAATGGAGAAGAATACGCTGGGCCATTTGGGCGGTTTTGCGGCCCTTTTGCGCCAGCGTTTCGATTTCCGACAGTCGAACCTTGACCAATGCAAATTCCGCCGCCACAAAAAACCCGTTTGCGACTACCAACAGCAGGATAAGCGTGAGATCGAGAAGCATGGGGAAAAGGAAGTTTGAAGGGTGAAGTTTGAAGGATGAAAAAGGCAATACTTCTTCTAATAATACCGCCTCACCCGGTCAAGTCAACAGGATTGCCCACCCATGACAGTATGTCGGAGGGAAAACATTTTTCGGACACCGATATTGTCAATATGTCGGTCTATTGCCCATCAAAAAGTCTTTACAACACCCGAAGACTCCCGTTTTCCGTTTTTCCGCTCTGCCAAGCGCTCGTTTGTCGGGTCCTCTTCGATTTGCCAATCAACGCATCGCCCTGTCTTCTCGGTCGCTACGACTCCATCTCTCTCCGTACAAAGCACACCGACAGACCTTCGGCAGGTCTTTTGCACTGTAGAAAACGGAACATGGAGGAATCGTGTGTTATCGCCAAATAGGGATTTGCAAAATACGAGGTGGATGATCGTCTTGCTTCAAACTTCACACTTCGAACATCACACTTCTTTGGAGGAAACCATGAGACCGCCCTTTTTTCCTTTCTCTGTCGCCGCTCTTGAACACCTAACGAGAAAATAATACTGGTTTTTCGAGAGAAAGATGGTATACTTTTTGCTGTCCATTTAAAAATGAGATCGAAGAAAGCGTTCGGCGACCGCGATTCGGTATCGCTTCCACAGTCTTCCTGAGAGCCGTCCATGTCTCCGTATTTCGGTTTCTTCTCGCGCTTTCCGCCCCATACATCCGACTCGGTCCGGCGTATCATTCTGGCCGGGTTGACCAGCGGAGCGATCGTGTTGTGTTTCGCCCTTGCCCCGTCCGGACCGGTGTCCAAACCCGTCGCGCATATCAACGCGGCGACCGGTGGGACGTTGGCGATTCGGAAGGCATCGGAAACCGCTGTGGGTGAACTCATCAAAAAAATGCTGTTCCGGAGGCAGATGGAACGGGCCAACACGACGCTGGTGCGTGTCATCGTGCGTCAGGTCGGCTTTACACAACTGCGCGACCTCTAGACAAAACTCCAGTCGCATCTCCGGGGGGTGCGGGCGGTGTATCAACGTGAGTACGCCGGTAAAACCGCCGTGTTGGATGTCGAAATCACCGACAACGCCGAGACGATGGCCGAAGAGCTGGCAGGCAAAGACATGGAGACGTTTGAGGTAACCATCACGGGTGTCTCCGGAAACCGGGTGGAACTGGAGTTGAAAAGCAAATAAGGAAATGACCCTCAAAAACGTATCTATGTTCAAATCCGCTCTTGCAAGCTGGTACGCCGTGCTGTGGGGAGGAGGTGTCGTATCCCACGCGCTGTGGAACGGCCCACCCGATGGGTTGCAGTGGACAGGGACGGCTTTTCTCGGACTGGCCGGCTTTATCATGCTGGTATCGGTAGAACCGGAGACGCGGAGGCGCTATGCGGCGTGCGGTCTGCTTGGTTTTGGCGCCGAGTTGACCGGCGTGCATACGGGGTTTCCTTTCGGCACGTACATGTATACCGATAGGCTGGCCCCGATCGTATGGGAAGTTCCGGTTATCATCACGGCCGCATGGATAACACTGACCGTGTATGTCTGGCACGCGGTCCAGCCGCTTGCGCTCGTCCGCCCGCTAAAGATCGCGGTGGCCAGCGCATGGATGGTCGCCCTCGATCTGGTGATCGATCCGCTTGCCGCCGGTCCTCTCGGCTACTGGATATGGATGCACGAAGGCGCGTATGCAGGCATACCGGTGACCAATTTTGCAGGCTGGTTTCTGGTCAGCCTGTTCGTTTTTTCCGTCGCGCCGAAAGTTGTATCGATTCGGACATCGGTTCGCGTCATGGGGCTGAGCATCGTGGTGTTTTTTGTGGTGTTGGCTTTTGTATACGGAATGCCGGGCGTGGGGATCGCCGGGTTGTCGCTTGTGGGGCTGGATCTCGTCATTCAGCCCCGCCCAGTAGAGAAAACGTTGTCACAGCCTATTTGAGAGAGTTCTCTTTATCCTTATCGGGAGTCGTCCATGCGCATCCTTATCACCGGTTCGTCGGGGTTTGTAGGCTCTGTGTTGATTCCGGCGCTGGAACAGGCAGGCCACACCGTCTTTAGATTGGTGCGATCCACGGAGCAGACTTCGGAACACAACATCTTCTGGAACCCGTCTGCTTATCGGATCGAACGGGCAAAACTACCCGGATTCGACGCCGTGATCCATCTGGCCGGCGAGAACATTGCCGGGCGATGGACCGAGACAAAAAAAGAAGGCATCCGAGCAAGCCGGGTCGACGCCACCCGCTTTCTATGTAACACACTTATCCATCTGCCCGCTCCGCCCCGCGTGTTTATCTCCGCCTCGGCAACGGGGTATTACGGCAACCGGGGCGATGAAATTCTCGACGAGTCTTCCACACCGGGTGACGACTATCTGGCGGATGTATGTCGGGCATGGGAGGAGGGCGCGCAACCGATCCACGACGCCGGCGTGCGAACGGTCCACTTGAGGATCGGACTGGTGTTGTCACCCGACGGCGGTGCGCTCAAGCGTATGCTGGTTCCGTTTCGGCTGGGGTTGGGAGGCATCATCGGTGACGGTCGCCAGTACATAAGTTGGGTGACGCTTGACGACCTTGTCGGCGTCATCCGGTTCGTACTGGATCGGGAAGACCTTTCCGGACCGTTTAACGCAGTAGCTCCGCATCCGGTTACCAATACGGAATTTACCCGCGCGCTGGGGCGTGTCCTGCACCGCCCGACATTTTTGCCCGTTCCGGCGTTTGCCATACGCCGTCTGCTGGGCGAGATGGGCGAGGCGCTTTTGCTTGGCAGCGCATGTGTGTACCCACGAAAACTCGAAGAGGCCGGGTACGGCTTTCTTTATCCCGACATCGAGACGGCGTTAAAGATGATCTTACAGCGATAGCGCCCTCCCAAACACCTCCACCACCGGCGCAAATGCTACCCCCGCATCAAGCGGGAAAATGGGACGCGGGCAACGTACGTGACCCAGACTGCGCAAGTTGGCGCTGGTCGCACCAGGCGCATCCACGTCGATCAGTTTGGCGCACCAGTCGGCAAACATGTGGGGTTCGCAATGCGGCGATTTGACTACTACGGTATCGAATCGTCGCGGATCTTGACCGTGGGCGTAGAAAAAGGATCGGTCGAACAAACTGACCGGCCGGGTTCCGACGACCAGCGTCAAGTTGTCCGCCTGAAGCACGGCCGTGTCGCCGGCATCCCAAGGCCAGCCGAAGGATTCGCTACGAAATTTGCCGTCGGACAGCAAACGAACACGCGCATCGAGCGCAAGCGGACGAAAACGTGTCGGATCAAATGCGCCACCGACCGTCACCGATACCGGCGCGCCGATACCGGCGGCAAAGGCTTTTCGAACCGCCGACGGGTCGAAGATGGGCGCCAACACTCGTCCCCGGTATCCCTGCCGGATCATTTCCGCTAAAATGGCGTTGCTGTCGCCCGACGCTCCGGAACTGGTCGCATCCGCCGCGTCCATCAGCACAACGGTTCCGGAGGAGACTCCGGCGGCGATGCGGATGCTTTCTTCCAAGTCGGTCAGCGCGACTTGCATCCGTTCGCGGTGCTGCCAGAACCGATCGGCTAACTCGACCGCCAGCCCCTGCGCCCTGTCCACATCGCCATCCATGACCACAAAGCTGTTGGTACGCAACTCCGGCACGTCGGTAAACGGGTTGCCCCACATCACCCCCGCCGAAAGCCCGCCCGACTCGGCTTCTATCTCCTTCGCCAGCCGGATACAGTGCCGGATCGCGCCTGTTTCCGTGATCAACTCGTTGCCGCGTACCAACGCCGGTATTTTGACACGTGCCGTTACAGGACGCGCACCGTCGAACAGGATGTGTTGCATCAGCCAACCAGCGCGCTCGCCCGTCTCCCAAAAGTCCACATGCGGATAGGTGTGATACGCCACGACGGCGTCGCTATGGCGCAACATCCGGTCGGTCAGGATGCCGTGCAGGTCGAGCGACACGACAAAGGAGATGCGTTCGCCGAGGATACGACGCGCTTCTTCAAGCAGAAACCCTTCCGGATCGTCCTCGTTTTCGGCCTGCATCGCACCGTGAAGCGAGAAATAGGCAGCGTCCACCGATCCCGCATCCGCCAGACCGTCTAGAAAATCGGCGCTGAGCCGTTTAAAACTCTCCGTCGTGAGCACCCCGCCCGACGTATTCGCACTCATTCCAAAGGTAGGGACGACCGTAATCCGGGGATCGTTCTCGAAGACGCTCAACGCGCCGCCGACCTCTTCACGAACACCCCGGTGGTGCTCCAGTAGCGCCGCGCCACGCGCCACGCTAAAATCCTTATACCGGCTCGGCGCCGGGTTAAAGGTCGAGACCTCCTGTTTACATTCAGCAATAAGCACACGGGGCACGGCAATCTCCTTAATCTGTTGACAGCATGTTGCGGCGTCTGATCCCACCCCGCCGTTCAATCCACCGGGCGGTACTCGCCCAGCGCATTCCAGCCGGGGTACTGGGTTTCGAGCGCCGCAAGCGTCTGGCGGGTATAGTAGGGATGATTGGGCAGTGGAAAGCGGAACAGCGTGCGCTCCTCTGCCGTACAGCCGATAACGACCTCTTTGAAAATCGGGTTCTGCCCAATCGCCGTGTAGTGAATCAACCCCTCGAAAGGATGATCCGCCCGCCCCAGCCCAAACCCCCAGGTAAAACGCTGCCCTTCGCTGCCATGAAACGTACTGGATGCATGCCAGGTGTAGTTGCCGAATACGGCGATGGAGCCGGGTGGACAGACAAACGGGGTGGCCTTCGAGATGTCACGCCCGTCCCGGTTGCATCCGAGTCGTAACGGGGCTTGGTCTGCGGTCACTTCCTCCAGATGTATCCAAAAACCGATTTGACCATACTCGCGCGCCGTTTCGCTCATCGGCAGCAGCGAGTTGTTTCCGTTGTCGATATGCCCCGTATCGGTCGAAACAAACCCCGGATACCGGGCAAGCATATAGCCAACGCGGAAATATATGGCCTCGGATTTGAGATAGCGACGCCCCAGTTTGATCAGTTCGGGATGTCGGTACAGACCGGCCATGGTGACGTCCGGCGGGGGGTAGGGAACAAACGCCGACCGTTTTTCGGGCGGATTGTCTTTTATATCGTCCCATGTTTTGAGCACACGCCGCTGTGCGGCCTGTAACATCGCCAATTCCTCACCGCGAATATACGCCGGCAGAATCAGAAAGCCGTTCTCGATAAGTTCTTCAAATTGCACGTCTCCGATCACCTGATGCGGATGACAGGGGTACATATTTTTCCTTTCGGGTGGAAAATCTGCTATAGAGTTACAATAACTTTAGTCCCTCGCCACAGGATCGCCGGATGGGTTCTTATTGGTTTTCCCAGATACTCCCCATCTGCCATGCGTCGCCCGCAAGCAACGCGGCATCGCCCCCTGTCGCTCGGACAGATACGCCGGTGCTGTCGCTCCGCGATGGATACACCCGAAGCGCCACACACTGTCTACCGTTGGCAAATACCTCCACCACGCTCCGGTCGATAAAAATGCGAAGGTCGAGCGGTTCGCCTTCTGCCAGTACGAGCGGAGCAGTCTCCGGTGCGCGGGGGTATACGTCGGCAAGCAGCGAGGCATTTGTCGTATCGAGCGTCAGTGCGCTCTGACGGACGGTTTTTCCGTCGCGATTCACGGAGAAAAGTGCATCCCGGTAAAACGTGAGGATGGTACGTTCTGCAGCATCGGGTGAGCGGAGCACGTCGACGCTTACCGCCCTCGCGCCCTGCGGGTCGATACGCAGATGAAGTTCCATCGCCCCACCGGTCACACCGTCAAGAACGACGTCTTGGTTGGCGGGTAGCACGCGTGGCGGGACCGGCTGCGTCACACCCCTAAGCGAGGCAAGCGAGGCGACCGGCTCGATACCCAGACTACCGTCCGGAAGCCATGTCAGTCGGCGCACGAGCGACATAATATGATTCCATCCCTGTGTCGGTCGCCCTTCGTTGATATTGTGGATGACATACACGCCGCCGTATCCGTCCGGAGTGGCCGACGGGGCATGGACGCCGCCCGGGCTTATGGGGCCAAAGTTGAACCGTCCATGCCGAACCGGATAAAACCGATGCCGCACCCGGTCGTAATCACCGATCAGGTACTGCGACCCGCGCTGGTGACTGGCAAACAACAGAATATGTTTGTCGCCGAGAGGCCAGAAATACGGAACCGCACCGTCTTCTCCCGGCTCGGTAAACATATCGCCCTCTACAAACGGTCCCATATAGGTCCAGCGCCGCAGATCTAGCGAAAAGAAAAGATGCTGTGCCATCCGACAGTCATCAAAAAATCCACCCTGCCAGTATGTCCCCGAAAGCCCGTAATACCCGTCTTCTTCCTTCCATATACACGGATCGTATACCCGATAAGGTCGTCCTTGGGCATCGGCTTGGACAAGGGGGATCACGGGGTTGCCGGGAATCTTCTCCCAGTTGAGCAAAAGCGGATCGCTCGACACGGCGATCATGTTGCCCGCCTTGGTGCCGTGGTACAACGCAATCACCCGATCCTCTTCTACCACCGTACTGCCGCTAAAACAGCAGTTCTCGATACCGGGATAGATCGCAAGGGGAAGATCGGTCCAGCGTACCAAGTCGTCGCTTACCGCATGCCCCCAATGTTGGCGCGTATCTTCCGGCGGATACGCCTGATAAAACAAATGATAGCGTCCTTGCCAGAAACACAACCCGTTCGGGTCGTTGAGATTGCCTTCGGGGTTGACGAAGTGATACAAGGGGCGGTACGGATCGGAAGACAGACTCCTGCGAGATGCCCCAAAACGGGTCATCATCACATCGGCTTTCAATTCGTCCATCTGTTCTGCAAGCGTCGTTGCGTACGTGCGAGACAGGACCACAGGTGGGTAGGGCAGAGAGGACATAGCGCTTCCTTGGGATAGAACCGACGATAGGTTTTTTGGGGGAATATGTTATACTCACAAACGGTATTTGGCAAGAGCCGCTGAAGAATGTCTCTCCGTACCCGTTTGTGAATTAGGGTGGCAGAACGCTTGAAAAAAGCGTTTATTGTAACGGTATATTCGCTGTATCCTTCGGGGGGTGTCGTTCTACCTTCGGCATAAAGTCGAAAGTCCTATGTCCGCAATCCAATCTCCTGTCACAGTAGGCTCCGAAATCGTGTTGTTGCTCGACGACCATATCGTGGCGGAAACGCGGCATTGTCGTCAGGTTATTCATGCGGCGGAAAAAGACCCTGCCAACCCGATGCTCACCGCCGCCGAACCATGGGAAGGCCGGGGACCGTAAACATGGAACACCAGGCTGTTGCAGAACCCCGACACCGGCCGATATGACATGTATTACATCGGGTTTCGCGTGGAAGATAACCATTACCGGTAGGGACTCGTCACTTCGGACGACGGCTTGCACTGGACACTCCCCGAACTTAGTATCGAGACATTCGGCGGGCGTCCCGCGCGCAAAATGCTCACGGGCGGTCCCCACCCGGATAAGGCGGTACGGTCGGTCGTGCGCGACCCGCGTCCGGACTGCCCCCTCGAAGAACGGTACAAGAGACTTCGGTTTACCTATGAAGGGGCGGTTGTCTCGCATTCGCGCGATGGCCGCAGGTGGGTCGAATACCCCGACAACCCGTTATGGCGCATTCCGTCAGATGCATTTCATGTGTTGTAAGATTCGCGTCGCCAACGTTTTACCGCGTATTACAAGGTGTGGGAAATATACGGCCAGACCCCGGATAATGCGCATCACGGAGATTTCGTACCCTTTACCGGCCACTTCCCTATGTACGACTGGCGCCCTGTCCCTGACGGGTTGGCCGAACTACGCGGCCCGCGCATCTTGTTTCGTCCGAACGACGCGGCATCGGTAGAAGACACGACCATCCTGCTCAAACACGGCCCCCAGAGCCGTGACGATGGCGGCGGATGGCTGGCCACAATCGGCGCATACGGCCATACGATGGAACCGGCAACGCAAAAACCGGAAGGATGGGAGACCGTTCGTCAGGAATTGCTCTGTATCCGCTACGGGCGCCCGACGGACTGGCCGGAACCACGCGAAACCTTTTCCCGTGCCAAAAAAATGACCAAGCAAATACACCGGGGATAAGTCAAAAAATACTGTATCCCACCTTGATCTCTATCTCCTCGATTCTGAGCGAACTGTTCAGGTCCGCCGGACGACTTTCCAGCACAAATTCAAGCTGGTTGTACCCTTTCCGGGGACAAACATCCCGCAGGTCGTATTCCAGCCACTGACCGTTATAGGGGGTATCTCGGTCCCACAGAGTCCGTAGACATCGCTCACCCTGTAGCGACCGATCGTTGAGCCGGATATCCATCCGGTCCGCCGATACGAGGTCGTACACCCGTTTCCGTACCCGCACAGTACCTATCCGGCGAGTGGCATCTTCAAAATCGTCCGCTAAATAAAAGGGGACGGAAAACGGCTTGCCTGTAGCATCGTGCGGTATTTCGAACGGAATCGGCTGTGGATAGCGGTATGGTTCTCCATTTTGTACATCCCGGCTCAGCACATAGTGTTTGTCTTTTCCCATGACAAGATCGGAGTCGCCGAGTTCGGTCAGAATGCTGCGTTCCGTATCACCGGGCGGCCAGTGCAAAAACCAGGTGTACAGCCCGTCTACGCCTTTGGCAAAATAGTTGGCCGAGGCGGCACGCATCTGCTCCGGTGTCGGATATTCCACCGCCGGTGCGCCGGTGGCGGGGTCGCGGACATAGGGTTGTAAAAACCCGTACACCGCGGTATCCGCGGCATGGGCGATCTCGATCAACCAGTCGATGGGTTGGTTCGGATCGAGCAAAAAGTATCCATAGCGGAGCGGAGCGACATAGTCAAGACAGCCACGACGCAGCCATTCGCGCACATCCAGCCCGTCTTCCCGATTGAGCGTTTCGGTGGGGTACATGCGCGCGCCAAGATCGCATCGCCCCCCGGATTTCGTCTTGACCATGTCGGCGATCGCCTCGACATAGTCGGACAACACGGGCAACATGCGCTCGGCATCCTCCGGTTGCATGTTGCGCCACCCACCGGGATAGGATACGTCTATCTCGACACCGTCGACACCGTAGTCGGTAACCAGTTCTTCGAGCACTCGGAACTGGTGGTCACGCAGTTCCGGCACGGCAAGCCCGCCACCGCCCTTTACCGTATTCCAGTCAGGGTTCATCCCGCCAAAACCGGGCATACGAAGACTGGCCAAAAACGCCATGTTTTTCTCGTGCGCCCGATCGATAAGCACGCGAAGCGGATCCATGCCCCGGTCGATAAGACTCTGCATGTTGTGCCATACACGCCAATAGGCGGCCTGCGGAAACGGACGCATATCCGCACCAAAGCGCATGCTCCACCGCAAAGGATAAAAAACACCGTCGGCCCCGTTCCACCCCGTAGGCAAAGGTGTCTATCGCCGTTCCGGCCACCTCGTCTATCGGCATCCGTGCGTCTTCGAGCGTCATGGGCGGTTCAAAAACGAAAAGGTAGTAGTGACGGGCGTCGTTAAAGTATATCGTGCGTTTTTTACGCATCGTGCGGCTCCTTGGACGCAAAGTTTTCTGCGCTGTCCTGCGGGGCATATCCCACGCGGCGACGCGCGTGTTCGATGTCTACCCAGCGCCAACGGTTATCGGACATCGCATAGAAAATGTCGAACCGGATGTCGGTCGGAGCGTCGATACATCGGGTGATAAGCTGGACGAGGTCTCGCGGGCTGCACCATACGTCGCCCCGGGGCCCGGGTTCGTCGAGAATGCCGCCGATGCGGATGCAGATACACGAAAACGTCTCCGAATGATACACTTGTGCCAGCGACTCCTTCCAGATTTTGGTCGCCGCATACAGATCACGTGGTCGCGTCGCCATGTCCGCCGTAAGCACGGGTATTTCTCCGGTCACGGCGTCCAATCTTCCCCGGACGATAGACGTATACGGCTCTTGCTCTGCATACCCCTGCGACACTAAATACGTGCTTGCCGTCACGATACGCTTTACCCCCGCCTGTTTGCACGCCTCGAACGTATGGTATGCGCCGATCAGGTTGTTGTGGAGCAGACTCTCCCACCCCAACCCTTGCGGGTCACCGGCCAGATGTACGACGACGTCCTTCTCCGCAACCGCATCGGCAATCCCGGCGGCATCGAGCAGGTCGCACGCGTAAAACCGATCATCTGGGATTTCGATCTGTCGCCCCTCCGGAACCCGATCGGACATCCGGCGGTGGCGGTCCAGCCCAAACACTTCATAGCGGTCCGGGTGTTGTTTCAAAGAAAGATACAAGGTGCTTCGGATCAAACCGTATACTCCGGTGACCAATACGCGGGTCGGTATCATGGAGAACCCCGAAAAAGTTGGGAGAGTGAAGAAAGGAAAAACCTGCATATTCCACAGTCAGAGGATAGGGCAACCACCGACTTCGGGCAATCTT
>VGJU01000105.1 GCA_016867335.1 Candidatus Zixiibacteriota bacterium
ATTTCTGTTTTGCTGTTTTTCTGAAACGACGGCCAGGAGTCGGTCGTCTCCCGGCTGTCTCCGAGCGCCGCCGTAGCGCGTGCGCTGGCGTATCACCCGGCGCCGGCCGGGGCAAAGGCCGCGCAATCCGGCGCGCTTTCCACCATCGAAGAAGCCAAAGCAGGCCGGTATCCCTCTTTTTTCTTCTCCTCTTCGCTGACCCGTTATCAGGAACCGATGGCCGTTACACCCATACACGGATTTACACCGGGAGCATTGCCGCTTTTTGACCGGACACTGGTGCAGGCAGGGCTTTTTCTCAACTATACCCTGTTTGATGCCGGTGCCCGATCCGCCCACATCAAGCAAGCGCAGGTCGCCACGGCGTCTTTACCCCCGCGACGGCTCAGCGCGTTCGGCTCGCAACCGTGCGTGGACTTCCTTTACTTTAAAATCGTTCTCGATCACCTGTTGCAAATGCACCATACGTTCGGGTGTGGCGGTGCGCAACATTTCCGGGCCGTGGATACGATCGATCCAGAACCGGCCTTCGTGTGACAAGGCATTTTGAAACCACTCCAACCGGTCGTCGGGTACATGTTCATAGAAGTTCATCGTATACATGCGCCGACGCAGAGAACCGCCAAAGGCCGCGTGTTTGGTGTTGTGCCAGAATACGACAATGTCACCGGGTTTTGTTTCGACCACCACGCAGGGTACTTGGTTGGGCGCAAGCCCCCAGTTGTCCTGGCTGTCGCGTATCCGGCTTTCCAGACCGTCGGCATAGGCGTCACCGCAATGATGACTGCCGGGGATGATCCGCACCGCACCGGTATCACGGGTCAGGGGATCTAAGTAAAACGCAATTTTGATGCTGGGGATGCGCATTCCGCTGTAGCCGTCCGAATGCCAGCCTGTGTCACCCACGTAAAGATTTCCGTCACCGCTCGTATAGTTGAAATCGTCGCCGAGGATGGCGGCAGCGATGTCGTGGATACGCGGATCGTCCAACAGACTGCTGAGGTAGGCGTCCTGATCCGGAAACGGAACGATGCAGGCGCGCGCCTTGCCGTCGTGCGGTTTGCCGTGATGCCCGCCGCCGTGTTGGGCCCAGACATGCTCGAAAGAGGCGATGATCCGATCTACGCAATCGGCCATCAGACCGGGGAAATGGAGATAGCCAAAGGTGTGGAAAAAATTGAGCTGTTGCTGGGTAAGCTGGGTAGAGGACATGACAAACTCCTTTCGAGGGTCGAAGGCTACCACGCAGCAAACCGAAAGGGTTGCTGCTCGTTGTAGCGTTCAATCGTACGATCCCTTGCGGTGCTCGCCCATAAGACGACGCTGACGCGGCGTCGCTTGAGCCAGTATGCCCGGGTCGAATTGAAACCGGTTTAGATACGGCGGGTATTTCTGCGTTATCATTCGGTTGGCATAGTGAACCTGCAAAAGATACCGCGTCTGACGGCTTGTGTTGGCTGTTCCGCGATGCCATACTTCGCTACGAAAAATTACCACATCACCCGCCCGACACAGGATGCTCTGCGGTTTTGCCCCGTGCCATTCGGTTTCGCCCTCCGGCCGGCGTCCGGATTGATGGCTTCCGGGAACAAACTGCGTCGGCCCCAGCGCCTCGTAGAGATCGTCGAGATAATAATGTGCAGTCGTGATAAAAAGGGGTATTTTTATCCTTGGATCGGTCATCACGTCTTCGGGAAGCGTCACAGCCACCCAGTCCGCATGAAGCGACTGGTCCGGTCGTCCCGGTCCGGTCAACCACGCCGTCATGCCGATGACGTGACAATCTGCGCCATGCACCGCTTCTTCGATCTCGATGACACCGGGCCAGTCGAGAAAAGGAAGAAACAGCGCATCTCGATTGAAGGTATTGTTGATACATTTGTTGAGAAAACCGTGATGCTCCGGTGTATCGTGTCGGTCGTAGCTCTCCGGGAGCGATTCCAGCGTGTCCATGCGAGATCGTAGCAAGGCGATTTTTTCGGTATCGAGCACTTTGGGAAGATATACATAGCCGTCGCGTTCGAGCGCCTCGACCCGGCTAGTAAGGTCCGGAAAGGCGACAAGGGGCAAGGGGTCGGGCATCGAGGTCTCCTGGGAAAGAAAGGGCACAGTGTCTTTGAGTCGTTGTGGGCCGTCATTTCGGAATATGGCTTGTCACCGGAGTCTGTCAAGAATGGCTTTGACGCCGATACATGAGGAGAACCGATGAAACTCGGCATTTTTACCACGGTTTTCGAACGACCGACACTCGAACGAACGCTTGATGCGGTCCGGTCCGGCGGGTTCGAATCCGTCCAGTTCGGTCTGAGTTCGGCCGGTCTTTCCGACACGCCGGACGTGCTCGATGCGGATTTTTGCGACCGGATCCGGCAGGGTTTCGCTGAGCGGGGGATCGAGATGGCGGCACTGTCCGGCACGGTCAACATGATCCATCCCAACAAGGTGGAACGCGAGAAAGCGTTGCGACGCCTGGCCACCCTGATCGCATCGGCGCGTGGGATGGGAACCGATATCGTGACGCTGTGCACCGGAACGCGCGATCCGGGTTATCTGTGGCGGTATCATCCTGAAAATGGGTCCCCCGGCGCGTGGACGGACCTGCTGGATGCGATGGAACAGACCGTCCGTATCGCCGAACGACACGGGGTCGTGGTTGCGTTCGAACCAGAGGTGAATAACGTCGTGGATTCGGCAGACAAGGCGCGACGCCTCATCGATGAGATCGGATCGCCGCATCTCAAGGTGGTGATAGATGGCGCCAACCTGTTTCACGCCGGAGAACTGCCCCGCATGGCCGAGGTGCTGGATCACGCCTTTGTTCTATTAGGGGAACACATCGTTTTGGCGCATGCGAAGGATTTGCGCCGCGATGGCGACGCAGGGCATGACGCAGCCGGAACCGGTCTGCTTGATTACAACCATTACCTGCGTTTGCTCAAGGAGACGGGGTTCACCGGCTCGGTAGTACTGCACAGCCTCACGGAAGCGCAGGTGCCGGACTGTCTGGCATTCGTTCGAGGGAAACTTGAGCGCCTGAAGACGGGATGACCGCCGCGTTTACTTCGACTTTGTTTCGAGGGCGGCGGCAAGACCATTCCATGCGTCCCCCATGGTGTGGAGCGTCTTGAACACAGGCGATAGGGTCGTCCACATGGCCTCACGGGCCTTCCGGACTGCATCGTCGTCACCGTCGGCAAGCGCCTGTCTCAGACGAGCCACCTGCTCGTGCTGGGCCATGACAAACGTCTTGACGGCCACATCGATCGCATCGACGGCGTTCAGATGATGGTCCAGATGCTGTTCGGTCGTTACAAAAGGGTCTGGGGTTACGTCGTACGCGGAATCCGGCAAAAAATGTGGCGGTTGTTTCCGACCGTCGTCGATCCAGAAGGTGTGCGTCGGCTGGATGTGCGGCGTGACCGAGAGGTACATGATCACAGGCTCCTCGCCAATAACCCTTACCCGGTGCAACTGGTCGGTCAGGGCTATACACAACTGACCCGGACGCACGACCTGTGTGGCACCATCGATCTCGAACTCGACTGTACCCTGTAGAATAAGAAAAATCTCATGTCCGAGGTCATGGCTGTGCGTCTGAGCGACCTGGCCCGGTTCCATTCGAAGAAATCGTGACCGTATCTGAGGCGTAACAAGAATATTGCGGATGTCGGTGTGAAAATCGTAGACGGCAAAGCTCACAGATTCCTCCTTCAGGAAAGGTATCCGGCGGTTTCTGCAATCATACGCTCCAAGGTATGCTCTGGCGGTCTTCAAAGATACGGACGAGATCGCATCCCAGCGATTTTCGACAAAGAGGGAAAGAAGCGGAACGCTTTCCGTGTCTCGCCATATCTTGCGTGCAATATGACCCGGAATTTTGGTCTGTCAAGAAGGGAAGGCGGCGTATGCTCCATATCTTTGTAGACGCCGATGCGTGTCCGGTCAAGCAGGAGGTATACCGCGTCGCCACTCGGTATCGTTTATCTGTCACCCTCGTAACCAACGCCCCGATGCGGGTTCCGCACGAACCTTGGCTGGCGCTCAAAGTGGTAACGGACGGCTTTGACGCGGCCGACGACTGGATCGTCGAACACGTTCAAACGGGCGATATCGTGGTTACCGCCGACATTCCGCTGGCGAACCGATGTCTCAAGAAAGAGGCATGGGTCATCGGTCCGACCGGAAAGCCGTTTACAGCGTATAACATAGGACAGGCGTTGGCAACGCGGGATTTGCTTTCGGAGCTTCGCGGGGCCGGAACGATAACGGGCGGGCCGCCGCCGCTCACCCCACGCGACCGGTCGCTGTTTCTTCAAAAACTCGATGAAGCGGTTCAATCCATCCGGCGCAAGTATCCACCCACCCCTGACGCGCCATGAAGCAAGACGCAGGGGCGCAACCTTTTTCGTATCCGCGACACAGACATACCGGAGACCGCCGGACATGAGACGCCAAGACCATACAAGACGCATTTCCCGATGGACTTTTGCGCGTGGCAACATTATCTTGGGGCGTTTTGTTTTTACAGACGCAGACATCGGCAAAGACGCAAGGAGCACAACATGAAACTCAAGATGGCACTACCCAAAGGCAGTTTGCAGGATTCCACGCTCGAACTCATGCGCAAGGCGGGGTTTCATTTTACCATCAGCACACGGTCTTATTTTCCGTGGATCGACGACGACGAGTTGGAAGCCATGCTGATCCGCTCGCAGGAAATCGCCCGGTACGTGGAAGACGGCGTGTTTGACGCGGGGCTTACGGGCATGGACTGGATTATCGAATCAGGCGCGGATGTGGTCGAAGCGGCGGAACTGGTGTATTCCAAACAGTCCCGCCAGCCGTACCGCTGGGTGATAGCGGTTCCGGAAAATTCGGAGATCAGAACGATTAAAGACTTGCAAGGCAAACGCATCGCCACCGAAATCGTCAACACGACAAAAACATTTCTGGCAAAACACGGCGTAGAAGCGAATATCGAGTTTTCGTGGGGCGCTACCGAAGCCAAAGCACCGGACCTTGTGGACGCCATCGTAGACGGCACCGAAACCGGGGGATCGCTCCGTGCCAACAAACTCCGCATCCTCGATACCCTTTTGGTGTCCACCACCCGGTTGATCGCCAACAAAGCCAGTTGGGAGGACCCGTGGAAACGCCGCAAGATCGAAAACATGGCCATGTTGCTCAAAGGTGCGATGCTGGCCGAAGAGATGGTGGGGCTTAAAATGAACGTCCCGCGCAAAAACCTGGAAAACGTCATCGCGCTCCTGCCTGCGCTCAAAACCCCCACGATCTCGCCACTGGCGGACAACGAGTGGGTGGCGCTCGAAGTCATGATGGACGAGTCGCAGGTGCGCGAGATCATCCCGGCGCTCAAACGGGCCGGCGCGCAAGGGTTGGTCGAATATCCGCTCAACAAGGTGATCTACTGATGCAAAACCCTGCAGACGCCGTCAAACCCGGCATCCGGGCTATGGGTGGCTATACGCTGGTACAGCCCGTCTGTTTGGTAAAACTCAACCAAAACGAATGCCCATTCGACGTGCCGGAGACGATCAAGCGCGAGATCGTGGACCGGGCCATGACACGCAACTGGGGTCGGTATCCCGATTTTGTGCCGATGGAAGTAAAAACCCGTCTTGGCGCTCATCATGGGTTGGGACCCGAATCTATCCTCGTGGGGAACGGCTCCAACGAGCTTATTCAGGCGCTGTTTATGGCAACGGTCTCGGCCGGTGACCGGGTCGTGCTGTCCGTGCCGACCTTTACGCTCTACAGCCTCATGAACACGGCGCTCGAAGGCCAACTGCGCGCCGTGCATCTACGACGCGACATGACCTTCGATGTGGACCGTCTCATCGAAGAAGGGGCACAGCCCGGCACTAAGTTGGTAGTGCTGTGCGCTCCCAACAACCCCACAGGGTCGGTGCTTGACACGCAAAATGTCGCCCGTATCGCCGCCGCCGCCGCCGGATGGGTGGTGATGGACGAGGCATACGTCGAATTTGGCGAGACTTCGCATGTGTCCCTGCTCGCCGAACACCCCAACCTGATCGTCACCCGCACGTTTTCCAAAGCGCTCGGCGCGGCAGGGCTTCGCATCGGCTATCTTGTCGCCCATCCCGACATCGCCCACGAAATCGACAAGGTCAAACTCCCCTACAACGTCAATCTCATCTCGCTTATCGCCACGGAACGGCTGTTGGACGAGCCGGAAATGCTGGCGGAGCGCGTGGCTTTTATCCGTTCGGAACGCGCACGCGTTTTTGCCCGTCTTCAAACCCTCCCCGGCATCCGTCCCTATCCTTCCGAAGCCAATTTTATCCTCTTCGAAACCGACCGTCCGGTCAAAACCGTTTTTAACGCGCTGATCGACCGCGACGTGCTGATCCGCGACGTCAGCCGTTATCCCATGCTCGAACGCGCTATGCGGGCGACCATCGGAACCGCCGCGGAAAACGATGCGTTTCTCGATGCCCTCGAAGACACCCTGAAACACTTGCCCTGAAAATTTTCCCGCCCCCCTTGCGGGTTTTTTGATATCGTCCTATTAGCTTGTTCACGGCCATCGGGCCGTCCATACTCTCTTTATATCAACCGCATCACCGTTCGACTCCATACGGGAGTACGCATGGCCGACGTATCCAGAAGATCGTGGCTGGCTTCCGTCGCGATGGGTATCGGGCTGGCGCTCAGCTACGGCACGCTGGCCGTCCAAGGGGTTTTGTTTTTGCTTCCCGAACGTCTCAAACCTCGCACCCGCAAACTGTTTACCGGAAACGCGGATCAGTACGAGGTAGGGAGCGTCCGGAGTTTTTACGACCTCGAAGGCAATCTCATCCTCGTTTCGCGCACAAGCGACGGGTTTCAAGCTTTTAGCTCCACCTGTCCGCATTTGGGGTGTCGTGTCCACTGGGAGGCCGACAAACGACAATTTTTCTGCCCGTGTCACAACGGCGTGTTCGATGTAAACGGCGCGCCTGTCTCCGGTCCGCCGGCCGACGGCGGTCAGCATCTGTACCCGGTTTCCGTGGAGGTCGATGCGTCGGGCGCGGTGTTTATGGAAGTCAAAGACGTAAAGAGGAGACGGACATGAGCGCCGACACGGAGCAGAACAAACCCGCCGACTGACCTCCGACCCGGCCATCGGGACTGGGCGCACGGTTTGACGAGATGGTGCCGTTCGACTGGGATTTGATTCGTCACGCCGGGGTCGAACCGATTCCGCATCATCTCAAACGCTGGTAATTTTGTCTTGGCGGCACGGTCATGTATCTGTTCGTGGTGCAAGTGGTGACAGGCGTCATGTTGACGTTCTACTACGTGCCCAGGAAGCCTATGCCAGCATCGCGCCGATCACCGGCGAGATGCGGTTTGGATGGTATATCCGCTCGCTCCACAAATGGGCGGCCAATCTGATGATTTTCGCCATGTTTCTACACGTCGTCCGCGTCTACTTTACCGGCGGCTATCGAAGTCCGCGTCAGTTGAATTGGCTCGTCGGATGCTCACTGTTGGGCGTTACCCTGACCTTTGGGTTTACCGGCTACTCGCTTGTATATGAAGAACTCAGCTTCTGGGGGGCGACCGTCGCCTGCAACCTCGCGGATGCGGTTCCGCTTGTCGGCCCCTATATCGGCCATTTTCTCCGGGGTGGCCCGGAAGTAGGCGAAAATACGCTTACCCGGTTTTATATCCTTCATATCGGTTTTCTCCCCACGCTGACCATGGCCCTGATCGGTCTGCACATCTTTTTTGTCCGTCTGCACGGAGTTACGGAACTCAAGTTCGAAGACGAAAAAGTGCCGGTCAAAGAGCGTTTTTTCAAGTTCTGGCCCGATCACGCCACCACGGAACTGCTTATCGGCGTATTGCTCATGTACCTGCTGACGATCATGGCGCTCGTCTTTCCGGCAGGACTCGGCGAACCCGCGGATCCGACGACCACCCCTCCGCATATCAAACCGGAATGGTATTTCTATTTCAGCTTTCGTCTGCTCAAACTGACCTCGCTCAAAGTGAGGGTAGTGCTGACTATGGCATTCGGAGCCGCTATCTTTTTATGGCCGTTTATCGAAGAATGGCTTCAAAAAAGATTCCGACTTTCGGATTCGTTTTCCGTGGCGATGGGGGTACTCGGTTTTTTCGGTTTTCTGGTGCTGACCGTATGGGAAAGTCTCGCATAGATACCCGGAGGAACGCATGACACTGGTCAACAAGCGGCACGTAGTAGCAGGCATCTCGTTCTTTTTTCTGCTGGCGCTTCTTGTCTTCGCTTATCAGGAATCAAAGCGGCATCGCGTGGATACAGGTCTGGAACCGGTGATCACGGGGGCCAACGAAGGCTGTGTTTCGTGTCACCGCCAGGACAGCCCCGCCATGGTGATGGAATGGGAGCGGTCGCGTCATGCCCAATTTGGCGTAGGTTGCCTCGACTGTCACGCCGCCGAGCAGGGCGATCCGGATGCTTGGCAACACGAGGGCGTTCACGTGGCGGCGCTTGTAACCCCTAAAGACTGCGGACGGTGTCATACCCGTGAGGTCGAGGAGTTTTCCAGAAGCCATCACGCCAGAGCCGGTGAAATCCTTGCCAGCTTGGACAATGTGCTGGCCGAAAAGGCCGCCGGTATGCCCGGCAACATCGCCGATGCCGTCAACGGGTGCTGGCAGTGTCACGGGAGTATCGTTAAATTCGCGCGTGACGAACAAGGCCAAGTGCTTCGGACCGGCAAGGAAAACAACCCTGTGATCGACGCCGACACGTGGCCCACCTCCTGTATGGGGCGTCTCAACCCGGACGGGTCGAAGGGTTCGTGTCATGCGTGTCATTCGCGTCACGCCTTTGAAGCCAAACTCTCTCGCTCCCCCGAAAACTGCGGCAAATGTCACATGGGACCGGATCATCCGCAAATCGAGATCTACAACGAATCCAAACACAGCATCGCGTTTTATGCCAACCGGGACCAGATGGCGCTGGACAAAGAAGGCGACTGGGTATTGGGACGCGATTATTCGGCGGCGCCCACCTGCGCGACGTGTCACATCAGCAGCTACATGACACCGCAGGGGGTATACAAAGCCAACAACCACGACGTCGGCGAACGCATCTCATGGACGCTGCGGCCCGTCATCAGCACCAAACTCAACCTCGTGGTGTTTGAAGACGGCTTCAAAGAAGACTACCCGGATATGCGACCCACTCCCAAAATCGGCGAGGAAATAGATACGGTCGAAAAAATCGTGGAAAACGAACAGTTGGTCAGCAAAACCGTGCGGCACAAAGTCGCCCGCATCGTCACATGGGAAAATCGGCGAGAGACCATGAAAGGCGCGTGTCGCAACTGTCACATCGATGCGTATATCGACAATTTCTATAAACAGTTTGACGATCTGATCGTGCTCTACAACGAAAAGTTTGCCCGACCGGCGCAGAAGCTTATGGACGACCTGATCGCGGACGGCGTGCTCGACAAGAGCGCCCCATTCGAACACGAGGTGCAATGGGTGTTCTATGAACTCTGGCATCATGAAGGCCGCCGCGCCCGGCATGGCGCCAGCATGATGGGGCCGGACTACACCCACTGGCACGGGATGTACGAGGTATCCAAACATTTCTACCAGAAGTTTCTACCCGCCATCGTCAAGGCCGCGGAAACCAAAGGCCCGGCGATGAAAAACAAATACGAACAACGGGTAAACGAACTGCTGGCGCAAGAATCGCATCGGTGGCAAAAAAGGGTTGAGCAAAGAGGAGGCCGAAGCCCTGCAACGAAACTACCGGGAGAGATATAATCAATAGAAGTTCGAATTTCGAATTTCGAATTTCGAAGAGATAAAGATCATACATATTTTGGGGTACAGTGTTTATGAAAAAACGGCTTGGCGTTTCTTCAGGGGGTTGTACACGCAAAAAGATCTGTTTGCCCCGGCTGAGGACTTTGTCTTTTTTCACACTTCATACTTCACACCTCACACTTCTCTTTCTCATGGCCTGTGCTTCTCACCCCGGACAGGAAGTGTACGTTCGCTCCGGGTGTCCGCAGTGTCACGGTCCGGAGCGGGCAGGAACCGCCAAAGGCCCCCCGCTCGAAGGGCTTCGCCATCTTTGGACCCCGGAAACGTTGCGGAGCTATCTTGAAAAACCTGCCGCCTACATAGAAAAAGACCCCCGCTTACAGACGCTCAAAGAGCAATACAAAACGATCATGCCGCAGTTTGCCATGAAGAAGAAGAACGACAGCAGCTTATCGCGTATTTGCTCTCTCCTTCTCCATAAGCGCGCCCACGCTGGAAATCGTCGAAACGGCAAACGGAACCATCACGGTCAACAGCATTTTGGTGAGACGCCCGCTGTCCACTTCGCCCCGCAGAATGGCATCGCCGTGGTTGATCGAGATCAGCACCGTCCCGACGATACACGCCATTTTGACGGCGCGCCGCACGACGGACGGACGAACTGCAAGCGAACACCACGAATGGGGATGCGCGTCGTAAGACACGCTACAACCCCCTCGGATATGGCGTCAGATTTTCGGGACCGGTTGTGGTAATCAAATAGTTGTCTTCGGATCGCACTCCCCCGATTCCAGGGACATATACCCCCGGTTCGAGTGTGGCGGTCATCCCTTCTTCGAGGATGTCATCGCTGCCGGGAATAAAAAACGGCGTCTCGTGCGCATGAAGCCCGATGCCGTGTCCTCCGTGATGCGGAAAACGACCCTCGTAACCCGCCGCCGCAATGGCGTCGTACATCGCCTGATACACATCCCGGGCGCGGTTTCCGGGTCGGAGCCGCTTTTCTCCGGCATCCACCGCGCGCATGACGGTATCGTGGAGCCGAATCTGGTCCGGCGTAGGGTTGCCGCCGACGACAAACGTCCGGCAGGTGTCGGCCCAGTATCCACAGGTCGTGGTCCACAGGTCAAAGATAAATAGATCGCCGTTTTTGAGCACACGCGGGGTGGGGGGGCCGCCCATATCGAGCGAACGCTCACCCGATACAAAATCGCCATAAAAAAATGTCGCCGACCCGGCACGCCGGGTCAACGCCGCCGTACCGGCCAACAGCGCGTCAAGTTCGGTCGCTCCTTCGGCGATCGCCTCTTTGACGGTTTTATAGCCCAGCGCGATCTGGACCTCGCTCTCCCGTATCAACGCCATCTCGTCGTCGTCCTTGATACGGCGCAGATGAAGAATTTCATCCGAAATATCCGACATCGGCGCAGACGGGTACATCGCGCGGAGCAGGTCCGCCACGGCAAGCGGCGTGTACCGGCTTTCGACACCGAGCCGACGCGGCGCGGTCTCGCGCGACAACCGCTCCCGCAACACCGTCAGCGCATCCTCGATGTGCGTGACCATCTTTCCACGTATGTCGTAGTCGGTATAGACAACCATCTCGTCGGAGTAGGTTTTTTCCGCCAGCGCTTTGAACATGTTGCTGTTGAGCAGCACAGACCCCCGGTCCGGATAGACCAGCAACAGTGTGGTTTTCATATCCCCCACACCGACATCGGGCCGTAGAAACCCCGTCAGATAAGCGATATGTTTTGTGCTGGCGACCACCGCAAGATCAAGCCCCATGACCCGGCACCGATCGGCAAACCGGCCCATGCGTTCTTTACATTGTTGGGGTAAGAGCATGGAAAACTCCTTGGAGGGATGAATTATGAATTACGAATTATGAATTATGAAAGGCGTAAGCATCAAAAAAATGCTCCGATGGATGTATTGAAGCCTCCGACGTGATACCCGCTTCCATCAGCAGTTCCATTCAGTAACGGGTTTCCTCAAACTCATGGATACCGACTTCCAGCTTGCTCACAAATTCAGCTTTGGATCGAGCGCGTTTTGCTTCTCGACAATGCGCTCCTGCCGATGTTCCCCTACAAAGAATTTGCCTGACCCGTATCTGCGCTTCCGTACGCTTTGGCAAGACGGCATACATACGTATTATCCGTATCGCAAACGCCTTCGTCCTCCCTTCAACGTACCATTCATAATTAGTAATTAGTAATTTTCTTTCTATCTGGATAATTCGTAATGATTCCATCGACCCCCAAGGCGATCATCCGGCGCATATCGGGTTCCGCATCCACCGTATAGGTCCACACCGCAAGACCTCGGAGGCGGGTCTCACGGATTGTTTCTGCGGTGACAAAGGAGAAGGCGGGAACCACCACCCCCGCTCCGACGGCGTTGGCCTGCCGGATGATATCTCCGCCCGGCTTGCCGATGAGCAACGCACGCGGAATGTCGGGCGCAAGTTGTAAGGTTTCGGCGATAACGTTAGGATAAAAGGACTGCAACACCACAAAATCGGACGCTTCGGCGTCCCGAATGGCGGCGATGACGCTTTGGGTTATGTCGGGTGGTTTGATCTCTATAAGGGCCAGTGCCCGGTTTCGGACCAGTTCGAGCACCTCGAACAGTGCCGGGATGGGCTGACCGCCGCCCGCGTCCGCATCGAGGATTTCGGAAAATGCAAGATCGCGCACCGCGCCCCGGCGGTCGGTGGTGCGGTCGAGCGTGGCATCGTGAATGACCACGATCCGTCCGTCTCCGGTGCGATGGACATCCAATTCGACCAAGTCAGCACCCAGTTCGAGCGCAAGACGAAACGCCGCAAGCGTGTTTTCCGGGGCCAACCCGACCCCCGATGCGCCGCGATGGGCGATGATCAATGGAAGCATAACCTGTACAATACCATGATCATACCCTGAATACCAGCGTTTTTTACCTTTGCTCCCCCTTCATGCGTCGAATCGAACCGCGCGTGTTTACCCTGTAGCGATACGGCAGGAAGGTTTTCACTTTCCCCTCGAAATGTGATCTGTATCATTGACAGCGCCCCCCATTGCCCTATTTTTCGCTCCAAACGGTGTTTGTCTGATTACCAAAGACTTAAGGATATCCCCCGGACGGAATCTGAGTGAGATTCCCGGAAAGCCTTGGCTAACTTCCGGATACATGGGATTTCCTTTGAACAGAACAGCGAGTGCATACCTTGCAACAAACTGCGGGGTAAACGAGCAACCTCCAAACCATCAACATATCTTGCGGCAGAACGGCCGCAAGAGCGCCTACTCCTTACTGACGAAGATCGCTTGCGGTACTACCGGCAAGTGTACTCCCCGCAGGTGGAAGACGTAAAGCTGTCTTCGTAAGACGGCGTGGGAGGCTTCAATTTGGCTTTATCTTTTATCTTCACCTTCAAACTTCAAACTTCACCCTTCACACTTCCCAAAGGGGGTTTCATGATGAAAAGCTACGGACTCCCTCATGAGCGTAGCACCGGAGCATGGCGCGCGCGCCTGTTCCGTGTATTCCCGGTGACATGGATGCTCTCCCTTGCGTTGGCGTTCGGCCTGCCGATGACAGCGCCACCCGTGGTGCAAGCGGCGACGCATACCGTGACCATCCCTGACAATGCCGGCACGGGCAGTCTTCGGCAGATGGTGGCGGTTGCCGATGCCGGCGACGTTATCGAAATCTCTGCGACGACGATCACGTTGACAGCCCCGATCCTGTTGGACAAAAACCTCACGATCCGCGGTATATCGGGGAACCGGACCACGGTGGTTATCTTCGGGGATAACGCTACGTGATTGTTTGAGGTGGCGTCAGGGAAGACCGTCGTGATCGAAAATATGACGTTGAAAAACGGGCGAGCGAATTGGGGCGGCGCGATCCTGAACAAGGGTACGCTAACGCTTACCAACTGTGTGTTAAAGGATAATAAAGCCCTCGGCGGCAACGGCGGCGACGGCGGCATCGCCGGCGGCAGCGGCGGCAACGGCGGCGACGGCGGCATCGGCGGCAACGGCTTCGGC
>VGJU01000106.1 GCA_016867335.1 Candidatus Zixiibacteriota bacterium
GGTGTGATCTTTTATTTTATCCTGTTGATTCCCTTCTCGTTTTTTATGGAACGGCTCATTTTCGGATTTGCCTCGATCAACAAGCGGATCGCCGGATTTGCCGGGTTTTTTGTGGCCGTGTTTCTCATTCTTCAGCTGGTCCACCCGGCCTTCAAGCTCAGCACCTCGCCCTATGTGATCTTTCTGGCGTTTGTCATCTTTGCGCTTGGCAGTATCGTGCTGGTCATCGTTCTGTCAAAGTTCAACGAAGAAGTACAGAAGATCAAACGCGCCCAAACCGGTATGCACGAAGCCGACATAGGCCGGTTGAGCGCCACCGCCGTAGCCATTTCACTGGGTGTGTCCAACCTGAGAAAACGTAAACTCCGCACCGGTCTTACCGCCGCGACCATCACCCTGCTTACTTTTACCGTGCTGTCGTTTACGTCGATCAAAACCTCGCTCAAGTATTTCAAACTGGAACGCGACAATCCGGCCACCTACGAGGGCACGCTGGTGCGCGACCGTAACTGGAAAGGGCTTCAGCCGTCGGTCTACGAATATCTCAAAAGCGCTTTTCAAGACAGAGCGACGCTGATCCCCCGCGCCTGGTACATGTCGCAGGTCAAAGGGGAAAAAGGATTTTTCTCCTTTACCTCCGACCGCGCATCCAACGAAAGCTATGTCAACAGCATACTCGGACTCAGCGCCGATGAACCCAAAGCTACAAAACTGGATACCTATCTGCTGGCCGGCCGCTGGTTTGCGCCCGGTGAACGAAAGGCCGCCATTCTCCCCGACGACGTGGCACAGGTGGTGGGCATCACCCCCGCTGGCATGGACTCCGCCTTTATCGACATGTTCGGTCTCCGTTTTCAGGTGGTAGGGCTTATCGACTCGAAACGCTTTAACCAGATCAAAGACCTTGACGACGAAAAGCTGACTCCCGTCGATCTGGTGCAGGAAAAAGGCAAAATCCAGCAACGCATCGGCGAAGATCCTCGTCTTCAAGCCGAGTCACCCCCCGAAGCGTTTATCCATCTCGAATCCAACAATGTCATGATCCTGCCGCATGAAACGGTCATGGAACTCGACGGCAAACTCCAGTCGGTCGCCATCACAGGATTTCGTGACGAAAACGGCCAACCCAACCCCAATTTCGACAAAGAGATCGAGAACTTCCTGGCGCGTGTGGCCATGACCATGTTCGTAGGCAAGGACGGGACGGTCAACGTCTATAGCTCGATCGGTTCCACGTCGATTGGCGGGATTCAGAACTTTCTCATTCCCATACTGGTAGCCGCCATGATCGTACTCAATACCATGATGGGCGCGGTGCATGAACGGTTCCGCGAAATCAGCGTGTACAGCTCGGTAGGGCTGGCCCCCAGCCATATCGCCGCGCTGTTTCTCGCCGAGTCGGCGGTATTTGCCACCCTCGGCGCGGTCATGGGCTATCTGGTCGGCCAGTCGCTGACGCTGGCGCTTGTCAACCTCGACCTGATGAGCGGGTTGTCGCTCAACTATTCGTCGCTGTCGGCCATCTGGTCGGCGGTAGTGGTCATGGCGACCGTGTTTCTGTCCACGCTCTATCCCGCCAAAAAAGCGGCCGACATGGCCGTACCCGACGTCGGAAGGGAATGGAAATTCCCGGAACCCGAAGGCGACCGCTGGAGTTTCGATTTTCCCTTTACCATCGGCAGTGTCGAAGCGCTCGGTATGTACGCCTATCTGACCAAGGTGTTCGAATCCTACGAAGAGGGATCGCTCGGCGCTTTTGTCACCGAAAACGTCCGGCTGACGTCTACACTGGAAAACGGACATCGGCGTTACGACATCTCGATGATGACGTGGCTCGCCCCTTACGATCTCGGCATCAGCCAGCGGGTGTCGCTCAGCGCGGCCCCAGCGGAAAACGAAAACGCGCTGTACGCGGTATGGGTGGAAATTCACCGCGAAAGCGGTGACGTAGCCTCGTGGCAACGCATCAATCGCCGGTTTCTGGGTGTCCTCCGCAAACGGTTTCTCGTATGGCGGACCTTGCCTCAAGACCTCAAAAACGACTATGCTCGTCAGGGTCGGGAAATTCTGGGTCTCGAACCCGTCGCCAAAACGGAGACGGTCGTATGAAGTTTGCCCTCTGTAACGAGATGTTTCAAAACCGCGCGCTTGAACAAGTCTTCGAAACCGCCGCCCAAACGGGCTACGACGGTGTCGAAATCGCACCGTTTACCCTTGCCGAGAAAGTGACCGACCTCGACGCAGGACGGCGCAGGGATATCCGAGAGCAGGCCGCCCGGTTCGGATTAGACATCACGGGGATACACTGGTTGTTTATCTGCCCGAAAGGTTTGTATCTCAACCATCCCGATGACGCCGTCCGTCTGCCGACACAGGAATATCTCAAACACCTTGTCCGGTTTTGCGGAGACATCGGCGGAAAATACATGATCGTCGGCTCGCCCAAACAACGCAATATCGTTCCGGGACAGACATTCGAGGCGACGTGGGACCGGACGAAGACCGTTTTCGAAAACTGTCTTCCGGTCGCCGAACAGCACGACATCACAATTTGTATCGAACCGCTGGACAAGGCGCAGACCGATTTTATCAATACACCCGCCGAAGCCGCCCGCATGGTGCAGGAAATCGATCATCCCCATTTTCGCATGATCGTAGATGTACGCTCCACGCTGTGCCAAGGGGAAGACATCGTAGCGTCGATCCGGGCGGTCCATAAGGAAATGGCCTATTTTCATCTCAACGATGCCAACGGCGGCGGCCCCGGCTTTGGGAACGTGGACTTTGTTCCCATTCTTCGTACCCTGCGCGACGTCGGCTATCAAGGCTACGCCTCGGTCGAGGTGTTCGATTTTTCTCCGGGCGCAGAGACCATCGCCCGCAAAAGTTTCGAAACGCTGACCGAAGCGATGAAACGAATATAACCCATGACAGCTTCGCGTTCTATTCTGGATGAAAAAGGGGTGTCGCGCACCCTAACCCGCATGGCGCACGAGATCGTCGAGCGTAACCGAGGCACGGAACAGCTTGCCCTCGTGGGGATTCGAAGACGCGGGGACCAACTGGCAAAACGCCTTGCCGCCATGATCCGAGAGTTCGAAGGAACCGAGGTTCCAGTGGGCGCGCTCGACATCAACCTGTACCGAGACGATTTTCAGGTACGTGCGGCACAGCCGGTGGTGCGGCGTTCGGAGATTACCTTCGAGGTAGAAGGACGCATCATCGTACTCATAGACGACGTACTCTTTACAGGACGCACGATCCGCGCCGCACTGGACGAACTCAACGACTTTGGCAGAGCACGACGCATCCAACTCGGCGTACTGATCAACAGAGACGGTCGTGAACTGCCCATACAAGCCGACTACACGGGAGAATACGTGGCTACCGTCCCGGAAGAGACGGTGGTGGTGCTTGTCCGTGAAATAGACGGAGAGGACGGCGTCTCCGTAGAACGGAAACCAACATGAACGCAGACGAGACGCCGCGTCTGAACCGTCGGCATCTGCTGGGGCTGGAAGACTGTTCACGCGAAGAAATCCGACTGATTCTCGACACGGCGGATTCGTTCAAAGAAGTCATTGAACGCCCGATCCGCAAAGTCCCAGCGCTACGCGGGAAAAACATCGTCAATCTGTTCTTCGAACCCAGCACACGCACCCGCCTTTCGTTCGAAATCGCCGAAAAACAGCTTTCCGCGGATACGCTCAACTTTACGGCCAGCGCAAGCAGCGTCGTCAAAGGCGAAACCTTGCGCGATACGGCGCGTAACATAGAAGCCATGAAAGTGGACTGCGTGGTCGTTCGACATTCGGCGTCGGGCGCGCCGCTTTTTCTGAGCCAGTGTCTGGAACGTGCGGTGGTGGTCAATGCGGGCGATGGCGCGCACGAACATCCCACGCAAGGGTTGCTCGACCTGCTCACGATCCGGGATCATATGGGAAGAATAGAGGGGCTGCGCGTAGCGATCATGGGAGACATCACACACAGCCGCGTCGCCCGGTCCAATATCTGGGGACTTCGCACGATGGGCGCATCCTTGGTGGTTTGCGGCCCCCCCACCCTTATCCCTCCCGATCTTGAGGCGACGGGCGTCGAGGTGACGCACCGGCTGGAAGAGGCTATAGACGGCGCAGATGTGATCTATGCCCTGCGTATCCAACTTGAACGCCAGCAAGGCGGGCTTTTTCCTTCGCTCCGCGAATACGCCCGATTGTTTGGCATTACGCCGGAGCGCATGGCGCATGCAAAACCCGAAGCGATCGTCATGCACCCCGGCCCGATCAACCGGGGGGTGGAATTGGACAGCGCCGTGGCCGACGGAAGCCGGTCGGTGATTTTGGATCAGGTAACCAACGGAATAGCCATCCGAATGGCGGTGTTGTATCTGCTCAACGGCGGAGGAGAACGCGAAGATGCGTAGCGTCTGCGAGCGTATGACCGAGGGTCGGGAGACGGTCGTTATCCGGGGTGGAAGAATCGTCGATCCGGCGACCGGACGTGATGAGACGGGTGATGTATGGATTTGCGATGGCCGTATCGCAGAGCCGCAGGCAAACCAGTCCGGTGCGACGGTTATCGATGCGACGGGTCAGATTGTTTTCCCCGGTCTGGTCGACATGCGCACCCACCTCCGAGAGCCGGGTTACGAATACCAAGAGACGATACGCACCGGGACGCAGGCCGCCGCCGCCGGGGGATATACCGCTGTGGTCTGTCTGCCCGACACTTCGCCACCGATCGATAATGCCGAATTGGTGCGGTTTGTCCGCGATGAAGCCGGCGGTGCGGACGTGCGCGTACATGTCGCCGGTGCGGCGACACGCGGCCGAGCCGGGGAACAACTGGCCGAGATCGGCGAGATGGCCGCCGCCGGTATCGTCGCCGTTTCGGACGACGACCGCCCCATAGATCATCCCGCGGTCATGCGGCGCGTGTTCGAATATACCCGCATGTTCGACCTCCCGGTCATGACGCGGTGCGAGGACCGCCGACTTATCGGCGAGGGGGTCATGCACGAAGGTATCATGTCCACGATTTTAGGGCTTAAAGGTATGCCTGCGGCGGCGGAGGAGAGCGTCGTGGCAAGAGACATCCTGCTCGCCGACCTGACCGGTGGACGTCTTCATATTTCCGGTGTGAGCGCCGCAGGCAGTGTGGAACAAATCCGAGAGGCACGTCGCAAAGGTATACGCATAACCGCCGATGTAACGCCACATCATCTCGTCCTGACCGACGAGGCGCTCCGCACCTACGACACCCATCTCAAAGTAAACCCACCCCTGCGCACCCGGCGTGATAGGGAAACCCTTCGAGCCGCCCTTGCCGAAGGGATCATAGATGCCGTCGCTTCCGATCATGCGCCGTGGTCGTTTGACGAAAAATGCGTCGAATATGCAGCGGCCCCGTTTGGCGCAATCGGGCTGGAAACGACACTCGCCGTCGTCCTGACCGAACTGGTCCAGCCCGGTCATCTGACAATGCTCCAAGCGGCAAGAGCCCTGAGTCTTGCTCCGGCCCGGATCCTCAAATTGGAAGCCGGTACGCTTCGACCCGGTCTGCCTGCGGACGTTACCGTATTCGATCCCCAAAAAAACTGGACCGTATGTCCGGAAGCGTTTTTTTCTCGGTCGCGCAACACCCCGTTTGATGGACGCAAGCTGGTGGGCCGAACGACTTGGACTGTCGTAGGAGGGCGGGTGTTGCGGTGGTCGGAAACAAGCTGAAAACGTAAAACGGACAAATATTTTGCAGAAGTTTTCCCGTTCGATTGTATAATAAACTTGCCTTTGGGTATACGTAGCAAAAGAAACCCGACAGCAGACCACCGGGTATGACTTGTTGCGCGATTGGAACCCGTCGGCCGGATCCGCGTATGGTATGAATGATCGGCAACCGGTATGCGAGAGGACGGCCAGAAGGGTGCGTCCATAATCACTTCGAAAGGAGCAAATTGTGAAATACCGATGGAGTCTTGTAGCACCGTTTATCGCCGTTTTCGCCGTGACACAACCCGACGCGGTGCAGGCGCAGGGTATGGAGGTCACCTCCGCTAAGGTGTATATGAAAGAAAATCCTCCGCGTCTGGACAAAGCGGCAGAACTACTCAAAACAGCGCTGGAAAAAGACCCCAAACATACCGAGGCGCACTTTTTTCTCGGCATGGTAAACTACTACCAGGGGAATTTCGACGGGTTTTTCGAGCACTGGAATCAGGTAGTTTACGACAAATTGAGCAAAGCCGAAAAGACCCAGTACGTGAGTCAGCTTAAAGACATGGTTCGCCTACGTGTCGGCGATACCACCAAACAGTATGAGGCCAAAAAGTTCGACGGCGCGGTCAAACAGGCCAAAGCCGCGCTCAAAGCCATTGACATGCTTCATGCCGTGCTGAAAACCAGCACCAAAAAAGAAGACGTCGCTGCCGTGACTTCGCTGGAAGCCAACAGGACGCAATCCTATCTGTACATGGGATTTGCGGCCAACTCGGCCGGCATGCTCGAAGAGTCGGCCATGGCGCTGGAAAAAATCGTCGCGGCGGATCCCAAGAACTTCCAAGCGTGGGATGGACTGGTCAATACCTATGCACGCCAGAAGGACAACGATAAACTCATCGGGGCCGCCAACAAGTCGATAGAACTCAACCCCCAGCCGGACAAGGATACCTATCTGATTCTCCGTAATGCCCATTTTGCCAAAACCGACACGGCGAGCGTACTCATGACCTACGAACGCGCCATAACCGCCTTTCCCACCGACTACGGGCTGTACCGGGATTTAAGCTCGCTATACGCCAACGCCAGAGCCTATGACAAAGCGGCCACGGTGCTGGAAAAAGGCAACACCAACATTCCGGGCAATCTCGACATCCTCGGAATGCTCAGTGCCGTGTACTACAACATGGGATTTGTCAAACAGGAAGCCGGCGACAAAATGGCGGCCAAAGAGGCCTTTAGCAAAGCGGTACCGATACTTGAAAGTCTGCTTCAGATCGAACCCAAAAGCATCGATGGCAACGATACCATGGGCAAAGTCTATCACGGACTTGGCAAAGTGGAATCCAACACGGCGCAACAGCAGGCACTCAACGCCAAAGGCGACGAATTTATCGCAAAACGCCGCGAACTGATACGGACGGGCGTGGGCAAATAGTCCGGGCGCTATCGGAAATCGGTCGTGAAAAGAGGAGGACGGCTTCCGCTGTCTTCCTCTTTTCGTTGACAGGCTTTTTATCGTTTTCTATACTGCCCCTGTTGTTTGTCCTTGATCGATTTTGGATGCCGCACGCCATGAGAACGAATTTTCCCGACGAATGAACTGGGGACGTTTTTTACCTTTCGAAGGCCGGGCGCGATATGCCGCGCCTTTTGGATCGTCTATGCGTGGATGGCGCCGAAATATTCGAATGGGTCTGTTGACGGGTACTCTTGGTCTTTCGATTCTGATCGCCGGCTGTGGGGGCGAAGCCAGAAAACCCGATCCGACGCTCCGACCCGCGTCCCCCTCAGACACTCGATCGACCCAGGACGATCCGCCGCTTGCCGAACGGGAACTAACCGGTATGACCCGAAATCGAGCCATCGCGTCGTCCCCCGCGTCTACGGTCGAAACGCCCGTCGAAACACCTCGCCCCGAATCGCTTCCCCCTGCGGTCGAAACACCCCCCGCCATGCCGGAGCGCAACATTGCACAGGTTTCGCGTTCCCGCCCCGGATTTCGCATCCAGTTGTATTCGTTTCAGGACCGTACGACCGCGGAACGGGCTCGGCAGGACGCGCGCCGGAAACTCGAAGATATGAGAATGGAGGTATATGTCGAAGAGGAAGCGCCTTACTACAAAGTACGCGCGGGCGATTATGCGGATCGAGCCGCCGCCGAAACTGCGCTGAGTCTTCTCAAATCCCGCAAAGGATTTTCGGACGCATGGATCGTCAAAACCCTTATCGTGGAATAACCTTTTAGGAGAATACAGCTATGGAGAAAAACTACGGTCCTCTCAATCCGGGCAAAAGAATGTTGATGGGGCCCGGACCGAGCGACATGCATCCGCGTGTGTATCAAGCGCTTATTACCCCGCTTGTAGGCCATCTCGACCCCTACTTCATCCAGGTGATGGACGAGACCAAAGAACTGCTTCGTTATGTATTTCAGACACGAAACGAATTTACCCTGCCCGTTTCCGGAACCGGATCCGCTGGTATGGAAACCTGTGTGTGCAATCTGATCGAACCGGGCGATACCGTGCTGATCTGCGTCGGCGGATATTTCGGGGACCGGATGGCCCAGATGGTAGAACGTCACGGTGGAAGACTTGTTCGGCTTGAAAACGAATGGGGTCGGCCTTTTACGGCGGATCAGGTAAACAAAGCGCTAAAAGAGAACGCGGCAAAAGTAGTTGGCATCGTACATGCCGAAACCTCTACCGGCGTGCTTCAACCGCTCGAAGACATCGGGCGGGTTGTGCATGGTCACGACGCCCTTTTTCTGGTGGATACCGTCGCCTCGCTCGGCGGAGTTTCCATTCCAGTAGACGAATGGGGCATCGACGCCTGCTATACCGGTAGTCAGAAATGTTTGAGTTGTCCTCCCGGTCTTGCGCCCATCACGCTTAACGACCGAGCGGTAGAGCGAATCGTAAACCGGAAAACACCCGTCGGAAGCTGGTATCTGGACATGTCGATGGTCAAGAACTACTGGGGGGGTAGCCGTGTCTATCATCATACCGCACCCGTAACGATGATCTATGCACTGCGCGAGGCGCTGGTACTGATGCACGAAGAAGGGTTGGAAAACGGTTTTGCCCGTCATGCGCTTAATTATCGTGCCTTTCGGGCAGGCATAGATGCCATGGGGTTGAAATTTTTTGTCGAAGAAGCGTACCGTGCACCTATGATCAACCCAGTGCTCGCGCCGGACGGCATAGACGAAGCCAAGGCGCGTGCCCACCTGCTCAAAGGCTATGGCATCGAAGTCGGCGGCGGGCTTGGCGCGCTACGCGGCAAAGCTTGGCGCGTGGGCCTCATGGGACAGTCGTCGCAGAAAGACCACGTGCTGCTGTTTCTCGGCGCGCTTGAAGAGGCGCTACTCGCCCAAGGTTTCCGAACTGCAGGAAGCGGCACGGCGGCGGCGGCGGCGGTGTATGCGGGCTAACGGATGCGCAAGGGCTTTATCTTCCAAACTTTACCCTTCAAACTTTCTCCGAGGGGATTATGTACTTTATAGAAGAAACCGAGGTCTCTAAAAAGACGATAGCGCCGGGGGTCGATATCCGGGTGATTTCCGGCGAAAAGGCACAGATGTCGTTTGTCTCGCTTGCCCCGGGGTCTCAGGTGCCGATGCACCGCCATCCGCACGAACAAATAGGCGTCGTGATGGAAGGTTCGTTCGATCTGGTTGTAGACGGGCAGAGAAAAACGCTCGGGAAAGGCGATACCTATGTCATTCCGGGCGGTGTGGAGCATGGCGTGGTCGAGGTAAAGACCCCCTCGGTCGCACTGGACATCTTTAGCCCGCCACGGGAAGAGTACAGGTGACCTGTAGTCTGTCTGAAAACTTGCTCCGCCGAGTCGGGACAAGATTTTGGTTAGAGGTTCGACACCGGAGTTTTTATCCGAGTTCCCGGACCCTCACGTGTATCCCTATCTGACGATCGGCCCCGCACGGATTCCCAGCTTTGGTCTCATGCTCGTGATTGCCTTTTTGGGGGCGATGTGGGTGTTGCGGCGCGAACTGAAACGCCAATCGTTGGATCCTATCCTGTCGGAATCGCTCGCCATAGCGGCGATGGCAGGAGGGCTGATCGGCGCTAAAGCGTATTATGTCTTGGAAACTTTTCCATTATCGTTGGACGATCCGCTCGATTTCTTGTTTTCGGGGGCGGGGTTTACTTTTTACGGTGGACTGATCGGGGGGGCCGCAGGCGTCATTTTCGTCATCCGCCACCGCGCACTTCCTTTGTGGTCGGTTCTCGATGCGGTCGCGCTCACGCTCCCCCTCGGCTATGCGGTCGGTCGTATCGGATGCCAGCTTGCCGGCGACGGGGATTACGGCACGCCCACCCACCTCGCTTGGGGGATGGCGTATCCCGACGGACTGATCCCAACCCTCGAACGGGTACACCCGACCCCTGTATATGAAGCGAGCGCTTCGCTGGCGGTATTCGGGACGTTGCTCACGTTTCGTGCTCGGCTGGCCGGAACCGGGCGTTTGTTAGGGCTATATCTCTTACTGGCAGGACCGGCCCGATTTTTTGTCGAGTTTATCCGTTCCAATCCTAAAATGGTGTTCGGGCTTACCGATGCCCAACTTATAAGCGCCGTCATGACATGCGTCGGCGTTGCCCTGTTTTGCCTATGAGCCGGAACCGATCGACAGATGGACGTCCCATCGTCGACGGAGACGGGATCGGCTTGAACAGAACAGCGAGTACAACCCTTGCAGCAAGCTGCAAGACCAACTACACCTTGCAGCTTGCTGCAAGACCAACTACACCCCGCAGGTAGAAGCGTGAAGATGCTTCGATTGCTGCGCAATGGCTGCGGGGAGTTTTACCGGTGTCCGCCCCTGTGTATATGGCACAGGCGATTATAGGTTGGTCTCCAGCCGACGTTTTATCCTTTCACCCTTCAAACTTTGTCAGGAGCTTCTCATGTCTCGTCTTCCGTACGACCGCCCTGTCCAACTGTGGAAAATGACCCGCCGGCAGTTTCGCGAGGGCATATACGACGGTTCTCTCAAGGCTGCGATCATTCCTACGGGCAGTACCGAACAGCATAACGAACATCTTGAGATGTCGCACGACACCGACAGTGCGGTTTACGTCGCCGAGCGCGTAGCGGCGCAACTCTACCCCGGCGTGGTCGTTACCACTCCGATCTCCATCGGTATTTCGGAACACTGGATGGATCATAAGGGGACGCTTACCACGAGACCGGAGATTTTTACCGAACTGCTCTACGACGTAGCTGACAGCATGAAACGAGGCGGTATCACGCATGTGCTGGCCGTCAACGGTCATGCCGGCAATGCGGCTCCGGTGCGCAACCGGTTGGACGAACTCCGGGCGCGGCTTGGTATCGACTTCGATTTTTGCTGCTACTGGGACGCTTATACCCGTGAGGTGATAGAAAAATACATGGAATCGGGCAACTGCCCCGGTCATGCGAGTGAATTCGAGACTTCGTTTGCGTTTGCCGCTTTTCCGGGTCACGTACACTGGGAAGGGGTAGACTACGATGCCGCAAAGTTGACGATCAGCCTGCCGGATCGGGCCACACAGGACCGAAATTTTCATCACGAAGCCAAATTGGCCCACACGGTCAAGGGACAGGCCATGATCGACATTGCGGTAAGCTGGGTGGCGGAAAAACTCAACACCATGATGGAAACGTAGAAACCAAATTTTGTCACCCGTGCTGGCGTGCTTTTCAGGAAAGGGATCTCATGGATAAGCGGCAATTCGAACCCCTGCGGGTTGCGGTGGCAGGGTGCGGGAATATTTCGGGTGGCTATGGCCGGCGTCTGACTACGCGCCCGGAACTGGTACGTATCGTGGGTGCGTTTGACGTGGATGGAGAGAAGGCAAAGACGTTTACCGAAGCGTTTGGCGGGAAAGTATATACCGACCTTGATGTGTTGCTGGGCGCTAGCGATGTGGAGGCGGTGATCAATCTGACCTCGCATCATGCGCACACCGACGTATCCGCGCGGTCCATGCAGGCCGGAAAACATGTACACAGCGAAAAACCGCTGGCCGGAAATCGCGAAGACGGCAAACGTCTGCTGGACCTTTCCCGGCGGCATGGCGTCCGACTGAGTTGCAGCCCGTTTACTTTTCTGGGCGAGGGACAGCAGACGGTCTGGAAAGCTCTCCGGGACGGCCTGATCGGAGAGGTGCGGCTGGTCTATGCCGAGATGAACTGGAACTGGATAGAAGCATGGCATCCCAACCCCGAAGGGTTTTATGCAAAAGGCGCCGGCCCCCTGCTCGATGTCGGTGTGTATCCTTTGACCTTTCTCACGACGGTGCTGGGACCGGTAAAACGGGTCAGCGGCATGGGGGGCGTGCTCAAAGAAGAACGGGTCGTCGAACAAGGGCCGTTAAGCGGTCGGACCTTTCGTGTAACCACCCCCGACCATGTCGTGGCGGGGTTGGAGTTCGAGTCCGGCGCGTTTGGACGGGTGACGGCCAGTTTTTACGCGGCCAGCCACCAGACCGGGGTGGAGTTTCATGGCGATGGCGGGGCACTCTTTACCACCACCCCGCACGACTTTGACGGCACTATTACGGTTCGACAGGGTAGACAGGGCGAATGGCAGACGCTCCCGTTTCTCAAAACCCCTTTTCGAGGCGTGGAATGGGGGCGTGCGGTATTCGAACTGGCACTCTGTCTGCGCACGGCCGCGCCGCAACGGGTAACGGGCGATCAGGCGTTTCATGTCCTCGATATCTGTCACGGTGTCATCGAGTCCATAGAGCAAGGCGGTCCCCGTCCGGTGCATTCGCGTTTCGATCCACCGCAGCCCTACGAGTACGCGCACTAACGACCTATCTTTTTCGGATACCGGCTCCGTGCTCCACACAGAGCCGGTATTGACATACAGACCCGAAGCCGTTAGCTTGACACTACTACGAGCGTCTTGCCGAAAAATCGACTATTCCCCGCAACCAGCCGTGGGGAGGTTTCAAAAATACCTTCCGTTTCTTCAGCAGGTGTCGTCATAGCAGGATGCACCCGCCGCACAACCGATCCGTAGTGAGGACGGATCGCGTTTCTCGTCATACCCTACATCGAGCCTCCTGTCGGATTTCCCGTACCAAGGAAAATGGAATGCCCCAGCAGATTCTGGTGGTACATAGCCAACCGTCCGTCATAGACGATGTACTTGAAGCGGTTCGGCCCTTTGCTCCAAAAACGGCGATATCCACCGATCCGTCTCTGCTGGAAACCCTTTGTCGACACTATCGTCCCGATCTGTCCGTTGTCGGATACGAACCGGAACGCTGTGGCGGGAGCGATGTGTTGCGGAAGATGATTGGGGTTTCCGGTACGCAAACGCTCCTGCTCCTGCCTCCGTCCGTATCTTCGTTGCCATCCGGTTATCTCCATGCCGGCGTCGTAGGCGCGCATCCGTTTCCGATAGTCGTGGAAATTCTGCGTGCCCGCATCGAACGTTGTCTTTGGCTGGTCCAGCCGGTCAGCGCGGTAGAAACGCTCAAACAGGATATCGGAGAACGCGCGCGTAGTCTTGACACGTTTTTGGGAATCAGCCACGCCATTACGCAAAACTTGCGAAAAGATCTCGACACTCTGTTGCGCCACATCGCCGAAGAATCCTCGAAAATGCTCGATGCAGACCGGACGAGTCTTTTTATATACGACCGTGCCAACAACGTGTTGTGGTCGCGGGTAGCCGAAGGGGAGGGCGGACGCACCATCACCGTAGGCATGGATCAGCCGGGCATCGTCGTGCATGTGGCGCGTACAGGACAGCCCCTACGTGTCGAAGACGCCTATCGGGAGCCACTGTTCAACCGAGACGTGGATCGGATCACCGGTTACAGAACTCGTACGATACTGTGTTTGCCCGTACGCAACTACCACGGCGAACTTATTGGCGTTATCGAGACCATGAACAAGAAAACCGGTTATTTCGACGATGCCGACGAACGCATCCTGTCCATCGCCTCCTTTCTCTTTGCGGCGGCCATCGAAAACGCGCAACTCTATC
>VGJU01000107.1 GCA_016867335.1 Candidatus Zixiibacteriota bacterium
ATAGCCGTCGCGCATCCATGTTAAACGACGAGACGCAGACAAATACGTTGGGCGACTCCCGGAAAATCCGTGTCTCCGCAAAGCCCATCAAACGGCTTCCGATTCCGCGCCCTCGGAAGTCTGGGGCCACACCAAGACTTTGGACATATCCGGCAAAAGCGCCTTGCATCATGATAAGTACAAAACCACAGGGCTGACCGTGCGTGACGGCGACATAGGCCTCGCGCCCCGGATCCCGAAACAGACCAAGAGCTTCCTCGGAAGAACGCTGGAGCGTGATCCACGGTTCCGAGTCTGCCATCATCTGGGCACACCAGACCGCCTCTTCAGGCTGGCGGCAAAGCCGGATGTGCAGATCGTCCGGAGACGATAAAGCCTGTTGCGTCTTCACCGTTTCGCTACCCGGCAGGCGTTTGAGTTACACCGGTGCTTTGATCCCCCTATACGCTGATAAGGGGTAGGTTGCCAAGGTATGGGGTTTACAACGCACGGTGCAAGCCGTGTCCGCGTATGGAGGGTTGATGACGCTCCCGGATATTCTCCGCCGCGATAGTATCCACCGGGCAACGTTAACGTCGCGGTCGTCTTAAGCAACCTCCTGGCGTGTTTGTTTGTCGGCATAAGTTTAAGGCACATCGTAAGTTTCATGTATGTACCATGACACCACTGGCTTTGCTTTTCAATGGATAATTGCCTCGTTTTCCCATGCCGACCTCGAAGCCTACCGATGACCGAGCGCCGACTGGTTCGACTATTCAGCGATGCGTACCATCACCGAAGTGTACCGAAAAACCAGCGTTGTCCAGTGCGGGTATATGGCCCCCTTCTTTCTCCACAACAAATTGCGCGGTCTTGAAGCCTCGCTGATCGATTCCCTCGATGCCCCAGCGTTTACTCATCACCGGCGTTGTATCGAACTGTGTCAAGAGTTCGGGATCAAGGTCTTCCATCATGACGACGCAGCATACGAGCCTTTCTCCCCGATCTCGCCGAAATGGGCTTCGATATTCTCAATCCGGTTCAAATTACAATCCCTTCTTCTATTCGGCTACCCACTCGCCTACGACCCGCGCCACCAGCGACTGCGCCAGCATTACGGGGCGGCCGCAACGACGGGCAAAATCGGTCCGGTACGTTTCGTCGTGTCCCATGCAGTCGAGCAGGACGACTTCCAGCACCGGGTCGGACATGGTCTTGGCCGCCCGTTCCATCTCATCGTTGTCATGCGGGGCCGCCCATGTCACCGTCGGATGAAACCCGTCCTGTTGCCATTTGTGTAGCGCCGCCTCCCGTTGTTCTTCGATGGGCGTGACAAGCCCGATCGTTCGGGTACGGCATACCGACTTGAGCACGGCCGGCAAAAGCCGTCCGGGCAGCACCACCGGAATCCGGCATTCGATGTCGGGAAATCCGCCGGCACACATGACCACCGCGAGTTTTGCGCCCTCGTCGGCCAGATGCCCGACCTGTGTCGCTACGAGGGGGGCGATGACCGACAGGTCGATCCGAGCGGCCCGTCCGTCCGAAAGCCGAACCAGAAGCGGGTAGCGTCCCGGTATGCGCGTCATCTCCGCAATGGCGTCGGGCGCGACGCCGTCAAGCGCTCCTACGACCCGTATATGGGCGTTTGGCGCATAGGGACGAAACGCTCGCTCATAATCCGGGCGCGGTGTTTGGCCTATCGAAATTAGACCCAATACGGGTGCGGACATGGTATGGTTCCAAAGGGGACGGTTACATTGCCATCGTGAGGGATTTCACGTCTTGGGTGCGGAATTGCCTTTTATCCATCGGCCGTGACCGGGTGATGCGGTTATTTGACCTTCGTGGTATACCGTTACCCCGCGAACCATCGTACGCACGACTCGGCCGTGTACGGGCATCCCATGCGCTACGGTCATGGATTCACGCGATTTCGAAAAACAGGCGTGACGGTCGAACGTCCACCGGGCGGAAAGGTCTACAAAGGTCAAATCCGCATCGCAACCTACGGCGATATCCCCTTTCCCCGGAAGCCGAAAAACTTCCGCCGCGCGGGTGGACATCAGACGAACCAGGTCGCAAAGCGACAGACGTCCTTCGTTGACGGCGGTAAGCATCATAGGGGTCATGGATTCGAGTCCGGGAACACCGGGTGGAATTTTGAATATGTCCGTCCCTTGTTTTTCGTGGAATAGAAACGGCGAGTGGTCGCTTCCCACAAAATCGAGCGTACCGTCAAACAGGTAGGGCCACAGCGCTTCGCGTTCGGCTTCGGACCTGAGCGCGGGGTTGCATTTGGCCAGTCCGCCCTGTTCCTCAAGCACCCGGCTGGTAAGAAAAAGATATTGTGGGCAGGTTTCGGCGATGACGTCGAGACCACGCGTTTTTGCCTCTTTGACCAGATTTCCGGCGCGTGGGCTGGACAGGTGTACCACCTCTACCGGTCCGCCGGTTTCCGCCGCGATGCTCATCATAAGGGCGACGGAGGTGTCTTCAACGATGGCAGGACGGCTTTCCGCATGCGCCAGTCCGTCGGTTCGTCCCGCTTCGGAAAGACGACGCACAAACGTTTCGATCATAGGAAAATTTTCGCAATGAAAGGTATGTCGGAGTCCGGTTTTTGCGGTAGCGAACATGACATCCCGCAGGTCGGCATAGTCCAGACACCAGAGACCAAAAAACTCACCTTCCCGGTGTGCGGGTGGAGGGGTCAGAAACGTTTTGAACGCTACGGCTCCTGCGTCGGCGATTTCGGCGATCCGGTCTATGTTTTGAAATCCCGCCGCGCCGTAAAGTCCAAAGTCGATAAGCGCGCCTTCGGCGATGGCGTTGGCGCGTCCTTGGAGACCCTCGGCGCTATTGGAGGGCAAAAGAGAGATGGGCATTTCGAGTAGCGTCGTGATACCGCCTGCCGCTGCCGCGCTTGTTCCGGAGATGGGGTCTTCGCGTTCGGTGTTGCCGGGCGAACGCAGATGGACGTGCGTGTCGATAAGTCCCGGAAGAATGTGTAGCCCGTCGGCGGACAGGTGCAGTCCGGCGTTGACGCGTATCGACGGGTCGAGCAACCCCGCGATCCGTCCGTTGCGTAGGGCGAGCGTGGCTTTCTGTATTCCACGCACCGTAACGATCTGTCCGCCGGAAATGACGGTATCGAAATCGCTCATATTTTCTCCTGTAATCGGCGTCTACGGACCCGGCAGGGGGATTTTGCCGGAAACTAGACCCGCTACGGTTTCGACCAACAAGGCATGTTCCGTTTCCAGCACGCGTGCTGACAGCGACTCCGGCGTATCGTCCGGCAGGACCACTACTTTTTGTTGAGCAAGGATCGCACCGTGGTCGTAGAGTTCGTCCACAAGATGGATGGTGACACCGGTCTCGCGTTCGCCCGCCGCAAGCACTGCCTCATGAACACGGGTTCCATACATCCCTTGACCGCCGTATCGGGGCAACAACGCCGGATGTATGTTGACGATGCGGTTCGGAAAGGCTTTGAGTGTGCGGGGGCCTACCTTTTTCATATATCCCGCAAGGATGACAAAGTCAGCTCGGTAACGTTGCAACGTATCCGCAATGGCAGTGTCCAGTCGATCGGGGTCGGGATGGGATGTCGTGTTGAGACAGTGTCCGGGGATACCCTCTCGCTTCGCCCGTTCCAGCGCGCCCGAATCCCGGTTGTTGCTGATGACGATCGCGGGCGCAGCACAAATGCGTCCTGATCGACATGCGTCTATGACGGCCTGCATATTGGATCCGCGATGCGAAGCGAGAAACCCGAGACACGCCGTCAATCTGCCGCCCTCGTCACGAGCACCCAGCAAGGCGAGTTGCCCACCTCGCACGAAGTCAGTGGAGCAAGCCGTCCCGTATCCGTATCGACGCGATAGGAGGCCAAACGTCCGTTACCCTGACCGGCGGCAAAAAGAAAACGCCCGTCAGGGTCCAAATTGAACGCACGCGGGGTTTTTTCGGTCGGTGCGTGTCCGATGGCGTGTAACGCGCCCTCGACGGGATCGATGGCAAAACAGGCGACCGAGTCGTGACCACGATTGGTGGTGTAGATAAAACGTCCGGACGGATGGATATGGAGTTGAGCGCAGGTATTTTCCCCGGAGAAACCGGAAGGCAACGACGAGACGGTTTGAAAGGGGGCGAGCGTACCCGTATGGGTATCGAAACGGTACGCCGTCACACTGCTGTCCTGTTCGTTGTCTACATATACGACGGGTAGCGACGGATGGTGTTCGTAGTGACGGGGGCCTGTTCCTTTCGGTGGATGCACCGCGGGCGGATCGTTGGGCGTAAGCCGTCCGGTCGTCTCGTCGAAGACATATTGAAAAATAGCGTTGGATTCGGCAACATGCGGAACAAAGACATATCGATTGGAAGCATCGGTTTTGATACAGTGCGCGCAATGGGCGGTGGAAAAGTTTTGCACCGGCGGGGCCGTTACCATGCCCTCTTGGTCTATGATATGAACCGCGACTTCCCCGGCGGAATAGTATGCCGAGAGAAGATAACGTTCAGTGGCATCGAGATAAAGAAAACAGGCATCCCTCTTCATAGCGACGCGGCCGAGTAGGGTCAGGGTTCCGGTTTGCGTGTCACGCGCATAGGTTTGTATTTCCGGGATGCCGCGCGCGCTGGCATACAAACGGTTTTGCGCGCGATTTAGCACAAGCGACATGACACCGGTGCCAGCGTAGATTTTTTCCTGTAAAACCAATTCTCCGCTATCGCCCTGTACGCGATAGCGTGCGATGTGTCCGTCTACGGAAAGATAAAGGAGATAATCCATCAAAACGCCCTTACTGATGCAGGTCAGAACGAAAACCCGGCTGTTATTTTAAGTCCCGGAAGATCGCCGATACCGATTCGAGCTTCAAGAGAGATAGGTCGTTCGGCGGTACGCAGGATCATGCCGCCCATGGGGTTGAGACCGGCGCGGGTCCGGGTGGCACTGGTGGCGCCAGTCTGATATACGATGGCGGCGCCCGGTTCACCGCCGACATACGCCTGAAAAGAATCGCTGGTAACGGGTAGACGATAGACGGTGTCCAAGTTGAAGGCAAGGATATAGAGTTGTCCGCCGTATCCGAACTCGATGCTGGGCTGGATACGGGCCAGCAATCCGATCGGCACGGATGCGACTACACCGGCGTGAACTTGATCCGGATCGACCGTGACGCCGCCACGCGCGCTTAATTTTACGGCACTCTGCGCCGTATCCGGAAACAGCACGACGGCAGCCAACATCATGAATAGCCATGACAGCCAATGGCGAAACACAATACACCTCCCGATGGGTTTACGTCTTCCCGTTTTCGCTCGCGCTTTGATCGACGGCTTATTGCCCATACATGTTACTAAAATAAGACATGGCCTTCTGCGATGCACGTCCTTTTCGGGGGTTCCGAAGTCCGAGTTACACAACACGCTGGAGCCTTGCGGGAGAAGGGAAAGGGAACGTTTTATTCTTGACACTCTTCTACTGGGTTCTATTATTGAAAGTATCATTAACCATCCGGTATTCGTTCGTCGGAAAGGCTTGACAAACAAGAAGTTTGGCGCTTTCGACAGATGAATCCGGCGGTCGATTCCATCATGGGGAAAAGGAGGTGATTTTAACTATGGCAGCAGGGAAAAAAGCCCCGGCCGCGAAACCGGCTCCCAAACCGGCCGCGAAGAAAACCGGCAAAAAGTAAAACCCTTGTAGAGAGCAGTAAATATCGGTAAGGATGCGGTTCGCCGTATTCGCCGATCAGCACCAAGAAAAGCCCCCCGGCTTTGCTGGGGGGCTTTTCTTGGATAGTGTTGTCCGATCAATGTTTGTGTTCGTTGGCGTTCTCATGCGAATGGCTGATGCTCCACTTTACTTTTTTAGCATTTACCCCTTCGACGCTTCCTTTGCCGTCATGCCAGCCAAGCCCGCATCCGGCGCATACTTCTTTGTCGACCTCGATATTGTCTCGGCACTTGCACTCGCCTTCTTCGAGTGCGCACCAGTCGCACCCCGGTTCCACACAGCAGGCGTATTTGCCTACGTTGGTTAGGGCGACTTTGACCTCTTCGAGCTGTTTTTTGACGTCGGTCAATTTTTCCTGCGGTGTAGCCGGTGCAGGGGGTTGTTCCACTGCGGCGGGTGTTTCGGGTGGAGGTGCAGGCTGACCGCACCCGGCTGTCAGCAGACCGAAGACGACGATTACGGAGGACAGAGACAACAGATAAGACAATGACCGCATGGTATCCTCCATGTCGCGATATACCGGGTTATTCGACCCAGAACACACTTTCGACTTCCACCGAGAGGTTGCCGGGCAACGACCCCATACCGACCGCCGACCGGACGCCCTTTCCTTTCTCTTCGCCGAAAACCTCGACCAGCAGGTCCGAGTATCCATTTATAACACGGACATGATCCGTAAAATCCGGAACCGCATTGACCATACCGAGCGTTTTGACTACCTGTTTGACCCGGTCCAGATCTCCGAGCGTATCTTTGAGCGTTCCGATGACTTTTATCGCCACGCTTCGTGCCGCCTCCCTTGCCTCCTCTACGGTTACGTCCTGTCCTACTTTGCCTCGGCAACCGTTCACATCGGCCATCGGGCCGGTTCCGGCTACATAGAGTATGTCGCCCACACGTACCGTTCGCACATAGGTTCCGCCCGGCGTCGCAGGCGGAGGCATTACGATTCCGAGTTCGGCCAAACGCCGTTATATGTTCATGTCCCCTCCTTTTCCCAATACCGAGGAATGCCGAGTCGGTCGGCAAGGTCGGCCAGTGCTTCGATATGCGCAGGGTCGAGCGGAATGCCGTTTTGGCAAAAATCTTTTTCGCGTTCGGCTTCACGCTGTCCCGGCAGCACGGTCCGCGACAACCCCGGAAGCGGCGGCATCGAGGTCATTCCTTCCCGCAACCGTTCCACTTCCCGGCCAAAGTTTTCGACCGAACCCAGAAAAGCCGGGTCGATGACGAGGGCCGTCACGCTACATATCGCACCCGGATATGGCTCGGTAGGACGCTCGTGCATGGCGGCCAACGGAAGCGTCATCATAAGGTCGATGGTCTGTAACCCCACGCCTTTGATGAGCGGCAAGGTGCTGATCGGGGCTATTTTTTCCTGATTTTCAGGACGGTCCAAAAGCGTGCCCATATCTACGACCACAGGCGGTGTTCCGGGAATGCCGACGCTATACGGCGGATCTCCGTTGGCAACGGCAACGGTCTGTGGGGTGGTATAGTTGGGGAGTGAAACTGCTGTGCTGTAAAAAATCCCGATCATGCCCTCCCGGACGGCGATACGAGTCCAGTTGCCTATCGAACCGGTGTGACCGCACCGAAACCCCGACGCGAGCGCGATGCCATGCCGCCGAGCAAGGGTTACCGCGGCGCGCACGGCCCTTGCCGAAGCAAGATGCCCGATACCGCCATCGCCGTCAATCTGTATCGTGGCTCCCATTTCCCGCACCGTTTTGAAAACAGGCGTGGGGTTGTAATGACCGGTTTCGAACGTGTGGACATAACCCGGTATCATGCGCGTGCCATGGCTAAGCACGCCGCGCAGATCGGTAGCCACCAGATACCCGGCCATTTCGTCGGCGTGGGGTTTGGAAAGTCCTGCGTGTTCGAACGCCTCACGTCCGAAACGACGTAGCGGTTTCGGCATATAGCGCTTGTTGTCGTAGTTTACAGGTACGTAGGCCATAGCAAGTTTCTCTACCCCTTTATCACCCGGTCGATGGCGGATAACGTAAGCGGGATCGGACCGACAGCGGTTATGTGGACGACATCCTCGAACCGCGCACCGCCGATCCCAGGTACGTATACCCCCGGCTCGCATGAGATGACGTCGTCTTCACGGAGCACGTCTTGGCTCGATGGGTTGATGGCCGGACCGGCATCCGAGCCACCGAGACCCACGCCATGGCTGATGTGGTGCAGAAAGTATTTGCGCCATCCGCGTTTTTCCATGTTGCGGCAGTGGATGGCGTATACGTCCTGCGCCCGCGCGCCGGGAACAAGAGCGGCCCGGACTTCGTAGAACGATTGTTTTACGGTTTCCAGCAGGTCCCGTTGCGCCGCCCCGCCTTCACCAATGATCCCGGCACGGGTCTGGTCACCCAGATAGCCTTTATACGAAATGGAAATATCCATAAACACCATGTCACCGTTTTCCAGCGTTCTACGAAAATCCGTACCGGAATCGAGGTATTGCGTGCCCGGACCTGTAACCACGTTGATCATGGCCGACTCGCATCCGGCGCGGAGCATGGTCGATACGCCCTGTGCTTCGGCTTCACGTGGGGTTCCTCCGATACGCAGGGCGGCAAACGCGGCATCCAGTCCGGCATCGCCGATGGCGGCGGCTTTGCGGATCATATCTATTTCTTCGGGTGTGCGCCGCCGCCGCATGTCCCTGAGCGCGTCAAATTCGTTGTGCAGGGTAAGCCCGGGCGCTTCGGTTCCGATCTGTTTGAGAACGGCGTCGCTCAGCCCGTCGGTCGCCAGACGGCGCAACCCCGATCTTTTGAGATAGGACGCCAGTTGCGTGTCCGGCGGCGGATCGCCGAGATCGTTTGTCACCACTTCAAACCCCGCCAGCTTGTCGCGGCAAGCGTTGGACTGTACTACACTCGGAAAGGAGGTCTGACCGTCTTTTCGGATCAGCAGGTACGGCACCCCGCCACCACCGGGCCAGCTAAACACGGTGGTGGGATCGGGGTGGTCGATAAACGTCAGTTGATTGCTGCGGCCCGTAGCAACAAGACCCTCGTATCCGCGTTCTTCCAGAAACCGGTAAAGCTGTTCGAGACGTATTTTCATCATGACCTCATGGGGTGTCTGGTTTTTTGCGTAATGCTGCGTACCGTTTGTCTTTGGCAAAATGTTTTAGGTCGATACGTTCGCCTTCGAGTGTGTGTGATGCGTTGGCGGCCAGCACGGAGATCAGACTGTTCATGGCATCGGAAAAGGGACTGCGAATCGAGGATCGGTCCCCGGTGGCAACGGCGTGAAGAAACGCCTCGTTGATGTCCGGCGCCGGCTCCGAAGGCGTTGGACACGGAATGGGATGCCGCAGCCGCTCCGGATTTGGCGGAGCATCGGGGGGGGGTACGGCCCATCGTAATAATACGCCACAGGCCCCTCAGACTCCCATTTGATATGGTCGTGGTCCCACAGGACAATCTCGTGTCCGTCATGATGGAACACGCGGCGCAATTTGGAATACATAAGTGTTGCGATACCGCCGTTTTCGAACCCAAAGGTGGCGCTGCACACATACGGGTTGTCACCGCCGTTTTCGATATCGTCGGCGGCACGCGGGACATAGGCGGCCTGGACCCACGCGATATCGCCACCCCAGTAGCGAAAACGGTCGAGCGGATGGATACCCGCCTCGACGATAACCGTTCCCGACCATGCCATGTTGGCGGTCCATACCCGATTGGCCGGCCCGCCCGTTTCTTCGGTATGCGTATGCTTGACGGAATGACTTTCAAGGGTTCCATGCGACGTGGCGCTCATCAGCACGATACGGCGTCCGGCAAGAAAATGGCGGACGGCTGTGGCTTGGGGGTCGTAGCGAAGCTGAAACCCTACGGAGAAACGACACCGGTCTCCCGGATGGCGCGATCCATGTCTACTGCTTCGTCGTAGTAAAGGCTCATGGGTTTTTCGACAAACACATGGATACCGGTGCGCGAGGCACGGATGACTTCGCCGTTATGAACACCGGGCGGAATGCAGAAGTATATCGCGTCGGGACGTATGGCGTCCATCATGCGGTCGAAATGGGTAAATGTGTCGATAGGATTCGCCTTGTATCCGGGTACGAAACACCGGATTTTTTTCGCTCAGATTGTCCTCATAAGGATCGCATAGCGCGACAATACGGGCCAGTCCCCGGTCTTGCAGGCTCCAGAGGGTATGGAGATGTTGCAATCCTCGCTGACCGATGCCTGTAACGGCAATCGTGACGGGAGGATGAGGGGGGTGCATACCGGGGGTTCCTCTGTGATAGGACAAAGCACCCGGAGATGCTTCGCCTTTTACGGGCGAGATACGCATTGTCCTACGAAAACGATCGTAATACCGATTCCAGTTCCGTTTCGGTATACATTTCCTGAAAAGCGCCGTCGTACGGTTCGTTTCCTTTTTTCATCGCCGGGGACGGGTATGGCATTTCCCATGTCCCCATTTCTTCACGGCGGACCATTTCCCCGTTTCGTTCCAGAATCGAATAGAACGGCAGGAGGTACATCGTCAATTTTTCCATCATATCTTCGCCGGTTTCCGGGGATACATTGGTCTCAAACATCTCTTGGATGACCAATTGAAGCGCGTTCCATGTGTTGTAGCGAAAAGCGCTGGCGCGTGCTGGAATTTTACCTTCAGCGTCACCCCGGTGATCGCCGAATATACGCAGATACGCATGGCCGTCCGCCCCGCCGATAAGCTGAAGCGCGCCGTAATAGCGTCTTTGCGGATGCTCGTGCTCGAAAACCACCATACCGTTGGGGGTGCGCCAGTCGGGAGTATGATATGCGGCGGCGGTCATACGTCCACGTCCTTTTCGGATTTCGTCGCGTAGCGATGAGTAGATATACCAGACGCCGTGCAACCCGTGCGTGTAATAGTCGCTCATCGAGTTGTGTGCTACATATCCCTTGATGTCGGCCATGTCGGCGGCTTTGGCGCGCAGATCGCCCACACTTTCCGTATACTCCCAAGTCGAAGCGGTAAGCAGCGCCGTGCCGCATCGCGCCGCCGTATCGACCATCTCCTGTCCTTTGACAACCGATGTGGCAAAGGGGCGGTTGACAAACGCGGGGATGCCGGCTTCGAGAAATGGACGGACAAGCGTCGGGTATATCGATATGGCGTTTATGTCGTCTATATAGACACCGTTGATTTTGCCGATCATGTCGGTGGGATGGGCGACCTGTTCGATGCCGGGATATCTTTCCCGAAGGCGGTGCCCCTGATCGGGGCGTACGCTCCACGCATGGGTGCATACCATACCGGTGGTACGGATAAACCCTTGGGACGGGTTCATCACGTTGCCCCAGATGGCAAAGGTATGGCTGCCCGCTCCGGCGATGACGCCGATACGCACCAGATCGGTCGGCGCGGAACGGTGAAAAATGGCAGACATGAGCACCTCGAAAGAAAGAGAAGGATAAGAAAGGAAAGGCAACCACTGTCACCTCTTCCATTGTGCCGTTGTTTCGTGCAGAGTATAGGGTCGCCGATTTAAAACGTCAAGCACCGGAAGACAGTACTACGCCGAAACCGCTTGACAGAGAGGTCGAAGGACAAAAAATTGAAACGGTCTTCCCCTTTGAACGTCACTTTGGAAATTTTGTTATCGGGAGATTTCCGTGATCGAGATCAAACATAGTCATGCAAGACACTGGGTATACTGCAACGGACGACCGGTAGGCGCCTACACGATCGGTTATCACCGCTCACATGTCTGGCCGTTGTACAGCCTTGGCGGCGTGTGCGTCATTCAGGAATATCCCCCCGATCATGTCCATCATCAGGGGCTTTGGGCGGGACAAGACGAAGTAAACGGCCATAACTTCTGGGCTGCGGGGCATCCGCAATATCCGTCTACCCGTCAGATTTCCGAAAGCATGGATATTGCGGTAGAGGGCGACGCGGTAACGGTAAGTCAGCACAACGTGTGGACCGACGTCGGAGGAGAGCCGGTATTCCGTGAAGAACGAACCGTGATTTTTCGTTCTACCGGGATGGAAAATCTGGTAGATATCGTTTCCACACGCATTGCCGATTTTGGTCCGGTACATTTTGGAAAGACGAAGGAAGCAGGGATCGGGATGCGGTACAACCCCGAACTGGAAGGCGAGTTAAACGGACGCATAGAGAGCGCGGCGGGCGGAGTCGGTGAAAAGGGTACGTTCGACACGGACGCCGATTGGATCGCGGTGTCCGGCATCATGGGCGGTCGGCACGCAGGCATCGCGATTCTACCCTATCCGGATGGCGATCGGTGTCCGTGGTTTACGCGCGACTACGGCATCACGTTGTACAATCCTTCGCGTCACCGGATCATCGAATTAGCCGAAGGCGAGCGGTACACGCTTGCCGCACGGTTTGCGGCGTTTGACGGAAGAACCGATCCCGCATGGATGCATCGGCTGTATGCAGGTCTTAAGCAGGAAAGAGGCGTCACAGGGTAGGCGGTAGTCGGCCATAGGCGCTTGCTCTCGGACACACGCAAACTATCTTCTTTCACCCCTATATCCTTACATCCTTTTCCGGAAAGGCTTTTCATGCGACTCGGCGTCGTGGGTATGCTGCCCGATACCCTGAAACCAGCGGCGGACGCCCAGAGCAACGAAACCCGCACGCTCGGGCTGACCGGCACGTCGGTAGTCAACATGCTACCCAACGATTTCAGAACGTTTAGCGCGGCGCAGTTTGCGCCTGTGCTTGATATGGGATTTACCGGATTCGGTCATCACTTCGGTGGCGATCCGGCGACTGTCACCGAGACCGAGTGCGAATGTGCCCGCCACGTCTGGGAACCGCTGGGGCTGGACTTGGCGCAATTTGTACTGCTCTACGGCGAATGTCTTTTTGATCCGGATGCGAACGTGCGGCGGCGTATCGTCGATAAGATCAAAGCCGGAAACCGCACGGCCCGACTGCTTCGAGCCGGGGTCCATCTTATCCGGCCCGGAAGCCTCAATCCGGCAGGCTCTTGGACGCCTCATCCAGAAAACCACACCCAGGCGAGTTTAGACCGGTTTGTGGATACCCTGAAGCGCATAGGCGAAGATGCGGAATCCAACGGCGTCACGGTCGTTGTGGAGTGTCACGTCGTGTCGATCATGCGTTCGCCGGAGGTGTGTGTCGAGGTGACCGAACGGGTGGGGTCCCCGCGTATCCGTCTTGTCATGGATCCAGTAAATCATTTCGAGTCGATCTATCAAGCGTTTAACAGCACGATGCATCTAAATGCCATTTTCGATAGCATGGGCGATCTTTGCCCTATCGGTCACGCCAAGGATATCCGCGTGGGTAACGATCTTGTTTCGCATCTTGACGAAGAAGTTCCGGGCGAGGGGTTGCTCGACTATACGACGTTTCTGACGCGATTTCAGGCGTGTCAGCCCGACGGGTATCTGTTGATCGAGCATATTCCGCCGGACAAGATTGCGGCGGCCGGTGGGTTTATCCGGCGTTCTGCGGCGGCGGCCGGTATAGAAGTCAGATAGACGTTCCGGCTTGCCCTTGCCTGTCAGGATGGTCTTCCGGGGGGTGTATCATCATACCGGCCGTGACAGGCGAAGGATCGTTTTTATTCTACCATCTGGAGGAGACAAACAATGAAAAGCGCACTGGAAATCGCCATGGAAAAAACCGCCAACCTGCACGAGGGGGGGGCGTTGACCGACTCACAGCGCACGGCGATAGCGGATGTCGAAAAGACCTATCAGGCCAAGATTGCCGAGCAAGAAATTATGGTGGAGTCAAAAATTAAAACAGCGGCGGCACGGATGCACGGGGCCGAGTTTAGCGCGGTGGTAAATGAGTTGCGGCAGCAGTTGGCGCAGGAAAAGGGTCGGCTCGAACAAGAAAAGGCGACAAAAATACAGACCATACGTGCTCAAAAATGAGTGGGGGACAAAGGAAAACACGGGAGAAGCA
>VGJU01000108.1 GCA_016867335.1 Candidatus Zixiibacteriota bacterium
CGAGCACGCCTGTGATGGCGGCAATCCCCGCCGTCACCGCGTCGTCCGGATTCCCTGTGCGTATCCTCGGAACCATGATCTCGTCGATGATCCGCGAGGCGATGGCGTCGGTCATCTGCGTTTCGAGACCGTACCCCACTTCGATACGAAGCCGACGATCCTGCGCCATGATAAACAGCACCAGACCGTCGTCGATGCCTTTGCGGCCCACCTTCCATGCCTCGAAGGCACGTACGGCCCAATCTTCGATGGGAACGCCCTCGGTCGTCGCGCCGATATAAACAAGGATTTGATGCCCTGTAGCACGCTCGTAGGCTTCAAGCTGGGCATCGAGCGTGCTGACGGTCTGTGGAGACAGAAAACCGGCCGTATCGGTCGCCCAGCGGGTAGGCGCAGAGGGGATCGGGGTCTCGGCGGAGACGGAGACCGTAAAGAACAGAAAAATCCACAGCGAAACGGTTTTGACAGACAAATCAGAACCTCACTTCGGGCGCTTTTTCCGCACCTTCGGACGCATTGAAATACCCTTTGGTCCGGAATTTGTCGCCAAAAAATCCGGCGATCAAGACGGTCGGAAACGACTCGCGTTTTGTATTGAACGCCCGCGCCGTCTCATTAAACCGCATACGTTCGACAGTGATGCGGTTTTCGGTTCCCTCCAGTTGTGCCTGAAGTTCCTGAAAATTCTGAGTGGCTTTGAGTTCCGGGTAGCGTTCCACCACCACCATCAGTCGGGACAGGGCTGACGACAGCCCGGCTTGCGCCTGTTGAAACCGTTCGAGCGCGGCGGGGTCGTTTACGGCATTTTGAAGCGCGCCGGAGCTTACCTGCCCTACTTTTGCCCGCGCCTCGGTGACGGCGGTCAGCGTTTCGCGTTCGAAATTGCTTACGCCTTTTACCGTTTCCACAAGGTTCGGAATCAGATCGGCTCGGCGCTGATAGACGTTTTCCACCTGTGCCCACTGTGCCTGCACCGTCTGATCTAATTCGACCAACGTGTTGTACGTACCCGTCACGGAAAAACCCACAATCACGGCGAGCACGACCAACACGCCCACGATGCCAATTAGTATTTTGGTTCCCATAGCTTGCTCTCCTCTTTTCTATCTGGCTTACCTAAAAAATCGATGAGATTGGTTTTTCACTTTCCGACCTCATCTTTTATCCAATGAACTTGCCATTGCCCGCCCATTTTTTTAAGATAATCCTACGATAACGTCTTGACTATGTTTTTTACGACCGGACACGAAAGGATAAGATATGATTCGAATAGGCTCTATCGGACTTGGCGGCATGGGGCTTTATCAGGCGCGCACTTTCTCGCAGGCGGAAGGATGTCGTCTGGTGGCCGGTGCGGATCCATCGCCGGAGATGCGCGAGCGTTTTGCAAAGACGTTTCCGGGGGTACAGGTATACGATTCGCCGGAAAAGCTGATTGCACAACCGGACATCGACGCGGTGGTCGTGGCGGTTCCTACCGGACGGCATCAGCGTGTCGCCTCGGCGGCGCTTGCCGCGCGAAAACCCGTGCTGCTCGAAAAACCCATGGCCCGAACCGTGCCGCAATGTCTGAAACTGATCGAAGATGCAAAAAAGTACGACACGTTGCTCATGGTTGCGCACTGCCGGCGTTTCGACCCGCATTGGAAGTCGTGGGGAGAGTATGTAACTTCCGGTCGGCTGGGTCATCCGATACTCTGGCGGCATGCTTTGGCGGGATTCGGACCCGGTTCGTGGTTTATGGATCGTGAATTGGGTGGCGGTCCTTTGATTGACGGCGCCGTACACGACTACGATTTTGCCAACTGGATATTTGGCGAGCCGGAATCGGTCGTGTCGAGTTCGATCAAAATGGATCCTTCGGTAACGGCGATAGATACGGGATCAGCGGTCGTCCGGTATAAAAACGGGAGCCAGTTGTTGGTATCGTGGAGCTGGTCGGCGCGGGGCAATCACCTGCACGACGTCATCGGCCCTGCGGGGTTTATCCAGTTTGGCACTGGCGGACTTACTCCATCCGCTGAGGAGGAAGCCGAAAACCAGTATTGTTATTTTACCGACCGGGAAGGAAAGCAGACGCTGATCGGCGCCAAAAAACAGCCCGACATGTACACGCATCAGGCGTTGCATTTTCTGGCGTGTATCCGTGGCGAGACGACGTGTCTTTCACCCGGCACCGAGGCGATAAAGGCGATCGCCGTGGCCGAAGCGATCTTGAAGGCCGGACCGAAAGGCAGAGCGGTAAAAGTAAACTGGCAACCGAGCGTCTGATTTTTCGAAGACGCTCGGTTGCGTGCGTGGCAGGTCGGTCCGTTATGCCGCAAGATCGGTCTGCCCGGTAAACACAAGCCGGTCGTCGTCCGTCTCGATGTGGATGGTATCTCCCTCTTTGAATTTGCGTTCCAGCAGGTCAAGCGCCAATGGGTTTTCGATCATGCGCTGGATGACACGCTTGAGCGGACGCGAGCCAAATTGCGGATCGTAACCGTGTTCGGCGAGTACGTCTTCTGCTTCGGGCGTTGTTTCGATGTCGATCCCCGCGTGTTTACGGAGCCGTTCGCGTAGACGGCCAAGTTGTATCGCCACGATGTCGTGGATATGCGCCCGGCTCAACGGGTGAAAGATCACAATCTCATCCAGCCGGTTGATAAACTCCGGTCTGAAATGCCCGCGTACGGCCTGCATCACCAGATTTTTGACCTGCGAATCCATACTTGCATCTTGCCCGCCGATAAACTCGGTTCCTATGTTGGACGTCATGACGATGACCGTATTTCTAAAGTCTACGGTACGTCCTTGACCGTCGGTAAGCCGTCCATCGTCGAGCACCTGAAGCAACGTGTTGAACACGTCGGGATGCGCCTTTTCCACTTCGTCGAACAGGACGATCTGATAGGGGCTGCGACGCACCGCTTCGGTAAACTGACCCCCTTCGTCGTAGCCTACATAGCCCGGTGGCGCGCCGATCAGCCGCGAAACCGCGTGGCGCTCCATGTATTCGGACATGTCGAGCCGTACGAGTGCGGTTTCGTCATCAAAGAGAAACACGGCCAGCGCCCGAGCCAGCTCGGTTTTGCCTACGCCCGTGGGGCCGAGAAATAGAAAAGAACCGATGGGACGCGCCTGGTCGCCCAGTCCGGCGCGGTTGCGGCGTACGGCATTCGCCACCGCGACGATGGCTTCCTCCTGTCCGACGACCCGCCGATGCAGTCACTCTTCCATACGAACCAGTTTTTCGATTTCCCCCTCGACGAGCCGATTGACCGGAATACCCGTCCACTTGGATACCACCTCGGCGATGTCTTCGGTATCTACCTCTTGCTTGAGCATCCTGCGTTCTTTCTGTATCTCGGCAAATTCTGCATTTCGGGTTTCCAGCAACCGGCTCGCCTCGACGATTTCTCCGTACTGAATACGCGCGGCGCGCTCATAGTCGCCGACCCGCTGTGCGCGTTCGGATTCGAGTTTGAGCGTTTCGATTCGTTCCTTTGCCTCATGAATCGATTTGAAGAGTTCTTTTTCCCGGAGCCAGTGGGCTCGGAGCACGTTGCGTTCTTCGGTCAGTTCGCCGAGTTGCTTTTCGATGGGGTTCAACCGCTCGACCGCGTCTTTTTCGCGTTTTACGGCTTCGCGTTCGATTTCCAACTGGCGGATTTGTTTTTCGATCACGTCGATCTCGACGGGCATACTGTCGATTTCGATACGCAGGTTGGCCGCGGCTTCGTCGATCAGGTCGATGGCCTTGTCGGGCAGAAACCGATCGGTGATATACCGTTCGGCAAGCCCCGCCGCCGTTACGAGCGCGCCATTCTGTATGCGCACGCAGTGATGCACTTCATAACGCTCTTTGAGTCCGCGCAAGATGGAGATCGTATCCTCGACGGACGGTTCACCCACAAATACGTGTGCAAAACGGCGTTCGAGCGCGGCATCTTTTTCGATATGTTTGCGGTATTCATCGAGCGTGGTCGTGCCGACACAGCGTAGTTCGCCCCGTGCCAGAGCGGGGTTGAGCATGTTGGAGGCGTCCACTGCGCCTTCGGCGGCTCCCGCCCCTACGATGGTGTGGAGTTCGTCGATAAACAGCACCAAACTGCCCAATGTCTGTTCTACTTCTTTTAGCACGGCTTTGAGCCGTTCTTCGAACTCGCCTCGGTATTTGGCACCGGCCAAAAGCGCACCGATGTCCAGCGCCATGACTCGGCGACCTTTGAGCGATTCGGGTACGTCTTCGGCTACGATTTTCTGCGCCAAACCCTCTACAATAGCGGTCTTTCCTACACCCGGCTCGCCGATCAGCACTGGGTTGTTTTTGGTTCTCCGCGAGAACACCTTGATGACACGTCGGATTTCTTCGTCACGCCCGATGACGGGGTCGAGTTTGCCGTCACGCGCCGCACGCGTTAGATCCCGGCTGTATTTTTCGAGCGCTTGATACTTGGATTCTGGGTCGGGGTCCGTGACCCGCTGATTGCCCCGTACCTGTGTCATGGCCTTGAGCAGAGCGTCACGGGTGATGCCGACCTCGCGGAGCAGTTTCTGCACACCTGTTCCGCTCGCACCCGTCATCGCCAAGAGCAGATGTTCGGCGCTGACGTATTCGTCTTTGAGTTGTTGCGCTTCTTTCCATGCCTGATCTACGATCCGCTGAAACATGGGAGACGCATACAGTTGTGCCGCGCCGCCCTGGAGCGTCGGGAGTCGGTCCACCGCTTGACGGACGGCTTCGGTAAGGCGTCCCTGCTCCGCACCGCTCCGCCGCCGTCGGCACCCAGCTCGCGCGTGCGGTCGGTCGAGGTGCGCGCAGAACTGGCGGCGGATGATTCTTCCATGATCAGGATGGTGACCAAGTCGCATGTCCCTCGAGCACGGTGGTCGGCAAACAGTGAATTTCCACCGGACGGACCGGCGGCAAGGGCTTTGGGTACATCGGGGCCAAACAGGGCCGAGGCGAGCAGAAGATAGCGAAACAGTTGGCTGCGCACGTCGAGTGACGACTCGGTACGCGCGGACGACGACTTAACGGCGGTTTTCATACAAAACACCTCCTGATGTCCGGACAACGGCAAGTCCCGCTTCGACGACGCGGGCAGATACCTCTTTGCCGGAGTCCATGTTGCGGAAGAAAACGGTTTCGCCGGCACGGGCGTCGGACAGCGCCAACGCCGCGGCGGTGACGGTGACGCTGCCCGACGATGCCCGCAGGGTGATCCGGTCGCCACGCCGCACGACCGGCGGCCATTCGATCATCGAGGTCACAAGAGGCTGGCCGGGCGCGATAAGCCGCGCCGCGGGACGTCCGACCACCTCCTCGATACCGGAGACGGGCGCGCCGCGCAACGCGGTAGCGTCGATATACTCGGTATGCACCATCGACGCTGTGAGCGCCGCATGACGGTCGATCCGCTCCGAGGCGACCAACACGGGTTTGAGGATGCGTGCCCGCAGGGTGACGGGTATGCGTTTTATCACCTGATCGTCGCTAAACACCTCTATGTGGACCAAAGACAACCCGTGAAACAGCCCCGATACACCCTGACGGACCACCATATTGGTTACCGGCGCGGTAAGCACTACCTGTTCGGGAATGTCTACAAAAGAAAGGGTGACGTGCTCCGGAGCGGTGCCGGCCTGGCGAAGCGTATGTTCCCGAACGACGGATTTCAACTCGTCCGCCGTGATCACAAAGTCGGTCGCCGCATAGCACAGGCTTAACAGCGTCAGCACAAAAAATCAGCGCTTCGGGAATATGTTTTTTCATCGCTCGCCTCCGTTACCGCTTCAGGTTGTTGGCGGTGGACAGCATCTCTTCGGCCACCCGGATGGTTTTCGAATTGATCTCATAGGCGCGTTGCGCCAGAATCATGTTGATCATCTCGGATACGACGTCCACGTTGGACGCCTCGACAAACCCCTGCGACACCGTGCCAAACCCCGGTGCTCCTGGCGATCCGGTTACGGGTTGTCCGGAGGTGGGGGAAAATCCGTACAGGTTGCGTCCGAGACTTTTGAGCCCGGCTGGGTTGATAAACTTGGAAAGTTCGATCTGTCCCACGTTTTGCGGGGCGGTCTCGCCCGCCAAGAGTACCGTCACCATGCCGTCTTGCCCGATGTGCAAATCCGTTACATTGGGCGGAATGACGATCTGTGGCTCTATGGGAAACCCGTCGGAGGTGACGAGAATTCCGTCCGCCGATACCTTGAACGTCCCGTCGCGTGTGTAAGCCAACGTGCCATCGGGCTGATTGATCTGAAAAAATCCGTTCCCCCGGATTGCGAGGTCCAACGGGATTTCGGTCTGCGTGATGTCGCCTTGTTCGAACAGTTTCTGACTCGACACCGCCTGTACGCCGTACCCTACCTGCACGTCGATGGGGTTTTGCGCGCCGAGCACGGTAGAAGTGCCCGCCGCACGCTGGGTCTGATACAGGATGTCCTGAAACTCCACCTTGCTCTTTTTGAATCCCGTTGTGTTGACGTTGGCAAGGTTGTTGGCAATGGTGTCGATAAAAAACTCCATCGCATACATGCCGCTGGCCGCGGTGCGCATGGCGCGTATCATGACCGTATTTCTCCCTGTTTATCGCTGGATTCGTCCGAGGTCGTTGACCGCTCGGTTTAGAGTTTCGTCCTGATATTGGATGGATTTCTGACTGGATTCGTAGTTGCGTTCCAGCGTGATCATGCTGACCAGCGACTCGACGGTCTGGACATTGGAGGCTTCGATATACCCTTGAAGAATTTGAAACGTGTCCGGAGAAAAGCCCGTCTGGGTCCGGTCTTTGGGGACAAACGTGTTGTTGCCGGTTTTTACGAGATCGTAGGGGCGGGGGAAGTTTACGACCTGGAGCGTATCGACGATCTGACCGTCCACCGATATACGTCCGTCTTCGTAAATCACGACCTTGTCGCCGTCCATGACGATGGGGCCGCCTTGCCCCAATACCCGGTGTCCGGCGATGGTAAACAGCTCGCCTTCCGGGCCTCTTTTGAACTGGCCGCCGCGTGTGTACATCGTTCCCTGTGGGGTGTCGATGGTAAAAAATCCATCTCCCTGTATGGCCACATGAAACCGATCTCCGGTACGCACGAGGTTGCCTTGGCGGAAGTCGATGACGACTTCCTCGGATTCGAGCGATTTTCGCGGCGCGCCGACAGGACCGTTGAGATAGTCCATGGCGTCTACAAGCGTGCGAATAAACATGTTGCTGCGTTTGTGCCCCGGCACGGTGGTGTTGGCTACGTTGTCCGCTTCGATAACTTGCTGGGACGCCCGCGGCAACATACTGGATGCCGAGGTGTAGATGCCTTCGATCATAAAACCGATCCCTTTCGATTCCGGGAGGAAGATGGCCGCACGATGGCAAGAACAATTCCCGTGCCAGTCGAAAGCACACCGTAGAATTTTTACGTAAGTATTTATTTTATAAAATTTTAAAGGAAAGACACAGCAAAACGAAGAAGCGGAGAGGCGTGGGGTGGGTAGCGGCAAAGGGCAAGATTTGCCGTCATGCGCCACATCGATGCGGCCGATTTTGCCCGACAACGGGATCGTGCTGGGTGACGGGTTATTTCAGGGTTTTGTCCGGCGTGGTTGGGTAACACGTCGGGCAATCCCGCTGGGCTGCGCCGATGGAGGGATCAGCAGTTCGGGCAACGAGGCCGAGCGTGTTCCGGGCAGTGGGGGGTTATCGGAGGCACGGTAGGTAAAGAGGATGGACTTGCGTGGCACGCCACCTGTATTACGTCCGGCGGCATGAAAGGTGCGGCAATGAAAAAAGACGACATCACCCGCCTTCATCGTAACCGAAATGGCCCGGTCGAGATAGAGACGGTTGCCCTCGAAGTCAGTTCGGAGAAACTCTTTCTCGTCCAACTGCTCCGGCGTCAGCACCATGTCGTGTGAACCGGGAATAAACAGCAGACACCCGTTGGTTTCGGTGGCGGCGTTAAGCGCGAGCAAAACCGTTACCAGTTCAGAACGCTCGAACCGCCAGTATCGGATATCGCGATGCCAACCCGTCGAACTGCTGTACTGCGGGGCCTTGACCATCACGCAGTTGTGATGCGCCAGCGGCAGGACGATTTCATCCCCCAGCAGTTGTCGCAGACGCGCCAGAATAGAGGGATAGACGGCTAATTCGGTAAACGCCGGATGTCTGCCTATGGCCTGAAGCAACCGGCGTATCGTTCTGCCACCGGGTGCATCAAGCGATGGGGGCGCGCCGGGATAGCCCACCTGCGACTCATATTCTACCGGCCCCGTCTCGGCAGCCGTCGCCTCGTTGGTAATCTGAACCAACCGATCCACTAAGTCGGGGTTCACCAGCCTTCTAACGCATAAAAAACCGTCCCGCCGAAAATCCGACAATTCCTGTTCCGAAAATCCCTCTTTATAGTTTTTTTCCATCGAAAGCCTCTGGTTTTGATCCCGACTCCGCCACTCGGGCACCCGTTTTCTCGACCCACTAGCTCAGGCCATACCGTTTTTGAATTGGCGGATATCAAATTCGGTATATCCGTCTTCGAGCGTAGCGCCCGGGGTTTGCGTTTCGGCCCAACGATCCCACGCCGTTTTCATCCACTCGTACGGGAGCGCGTCTCGCACGTCCGTATCCAGTTGCCATGCGTTTCGTACGTCCGCTACTTGAGGTTCGCCCGTAAACGGCCCGGACCATTTCGACCAGCCGATCGCCAAGGTGTTGTGCTCGCGGTCCGGAACCGTGTGACCCGTATGGATGGTAACTCCGTTGCGGATGACGGCTTCCCCCGCTTTGAGCCTGACGGCCACCTGACCGGGTAGCGGATCCTTTCCATTCCAGCAAGGGGTATATGGAACCCCCTTGTCTTTCATCGTCTGCGGCAACAGCACGTCGTGTTCGAACGGCGTGCGCCACCGGTTGTGACTGCCGGGTACCAATTCGTGACATTCGTCGTCTACAAGCGCCAAAAACATACTGACGCCGTTGCGTTCGGTCAGTGTCTTTTTATTGTCGGTGCGTATTTCTTCCCAACGATGTTTTTCGACTTCCTCGGAATAAGCCTCCAGCGTTTCCTCGCGTACTTCCCGTTGGGCAAAGTAGGGTTTTCCGGAACCCCACCACGTCACATCCCGGTGCCAGCCGAGTTTGTGCTCGCCCCGACGGGGGTTGCACCACAACAACATTGCTGTCATGACGAGGTCTTCGCGTCGAAGTCCGTGACACCACGAGAACTCGTCGGAGCCGTAAAAAGCGGCAAAAGAAGGCTCTCCAAACGCCGGATGGATAAGCCCGCGTATCGCCCACGGTTCGTCGTCTGCCGTGCGGTGTACATAGCCTCTGGAGCAGTCGATCCGGCTATAGACATGTTCGGGGGCGCATGCCTCCGTAACCCGGCGACCGGCGTCGCGCAGAGCGGGAATCCACGGGCTGTCCACAAAATCGTTTATGATGACAAACCCGTGTTCCTCAAGGTGCGCCAGACGTTCCGGTGTCGCGCCGGGCGCGGAAAGTTCGGGCAACGCATCGGCAAACGCCGTTGCCCGGTAGGAGACAGTCTTTTCCGCCTGAGCGGATGATAAATCGGCGCTCATATCAGGTCTCCAAGCTCGAAGAGCCACAAGGGTCGCCCCTGCGTGGCATGATCCCATTTGACGGTCAGAGCGTATCGAACGGTTCTGCGCTCATCCAAAATTTTCCTATCGGGACGTTTTGCCCTTCACATATTCCATTTTGCCGGGCGCTTTCATCATTATATATTGCAGCGGTTTCAAACTTCAAACTTCAAACTTCAAACTTTAAACTTCTCAAAGGTGCGGATATGGAAAATCTCGACGAAACACTGGACCGGCTGGAGCGTGACGGTTTTGTGTGGATAGAAAATGCGCTGTCGCCGGAAGAGACGGAACAGGTGCGTCAGCGAGTGTTTTACGCCAAAGAACAGGGATGGCAGGAGGGGCTCAACGCGGTAGGCAACATGTGGTTCGATACACTGCTCGACCGCGAGCCGGAAGTATTCGGTCCGCTGGTCGGGCATCCGAGCTTGGCGCCGATTCTCTATGCGATGATGGGTCGGCAATGCCAGTTGCGCAGCTACCGGGCGCATATCAATCCAGGACCGTATTTGCAGGAATGGCACATGGACTTCTACGGCTACTGGAACGAGCGCCGTGATGCCACCCAGCACCGTGTGGCCGTAACCCCGACCAGCATCAATACGACGTTTTATTTTCAGGACAACCGTCCGGGCCAAGGGTTTCTCCGGTTTGTCCGCAACGGTCATCTGGCGGAACCCCCACACCTATATCCGCGTCTCGATCACGCCGCATTTGAAAAATGGTGTTACGAACAGGAACTTGTTACGCTCTACCCCAAAGCCGGGGATGCGATTGTGTTTCTGAGCCATATCCCGCATCAGGGTGGCAAGGAAAACGACGAGATGGAACGGTGCAATGTGGTGTGTCACTATCAGGTGTGTCCGATGCACGAAAGCGTGTGGTACGTCTCTCGGCCCCGGCCCTTTAAGGGTTCGTTTCCTTTCCAGAAACCGGAGACGATTCCTGCCGTGGCATACGGGAGCAGAGCATAATGCAGGGAAAGGGCGAGGATAAAAAACAAATTTTCTCGGATACAAATCTGTCTTTGCACACCATCGCCGGGCGGGAGAAGCGGCTCAAGCGGTGGATGCAGGTGTATCCGGCTGTTGCCGATCTGCAACGAAGGGCACAAAAACGGATACCGCACGTCGCATGGGAATATCTCGACATGGGCACGGGTGACGAGCGGGCGGTAGCGCGAAACATAGAGCGCATGGCGGAGGTGTTGCTGGTTCCCCGTTTTATGAAAGGGGAGTTGAAACCCGATCTTACCACGTCACTGTTTGGGAAGACGTATGCGGCGCCGTTTGGCGTCGCGCCCGTAGGGCTGTCGGGGCTTATGTGGCCGGAGGCGGAAAAGCTGTTGGCGGCGGCGGCGGCGCGATGCCGGATTCCGTACTGTCTGAGCACCGTCGCCACGCAGACGCCGGAGACCGTCGGACCGCTTGCGGGTGATATGGCGTGGTTTCAACTGTATACACCACGCGATCGTGAAGTGCGAAACGACGTGCTCGCCCGCGCGCGCGTCTCCGGTTTCGATACGTTGGTGGTAACGGCGGACGTGCCGGCGGGTAGCCGACGCGAGCGGGCGGCGCGGGCCGGTCTGCGGATGCCGCCCCGGATTACCCCGCGTTTTGTGTACGAGGCGATGATACACCCTTTGTGGACGGCACAGACGCTCAAAGCCGGTTTGCCTCGCTTACGCACCATGGAAAAATACGCCGAAGCGAAAGACTGGGCGACAGTGTCGAGTTTTATAGGACGAAGGGTAGGAGGAACACTGTCGTGGGACGACCTTAAGGAGATGCGCGATACCTGGTCCGGTCCGCTGGTCCTCAAAGGCGTCGTACATCCAGAAGACGCGGAAATAGCCGTCGGCATCGGCGTAGACGGCGTCTATGTGTCCAACCACGGGGCACGGCAGTTAGACGCAGTTCCGGCGGCGATAGATTCGCTCCCGGTCATTGCGCGACAGGTAAACGGCAGAGCCTCCATCCTGTTCGACAGTGGTGTCCGCACCGGGTTGGACGTCATCCGGGCGTTGTCACTGGGTGCGGACTTCGTCTTGCTCGGACGACCGTTTCTCTACGGCGCGGCAGCACTCGGCACATACGGGGGCGACCATGTAGCGGAGATACTCAAGGCCGAAATGATTGCCGACATGCACCAGTTGGGCTATGCGCGGCTCAGCGAAATCGAAACACCCGACAGACGCCTGTATACACCCGACAAACCCTACCATGCTTCCGATCTCAAAACCCAAACACCATGAAATTCCTTCTTGACATGGAGGATTTTCATGGTAAAATACGTACATGATCCCCCGCCCTGCTCTTATCGAATCCATCCGCACCGCCCTGAGTCGGAGCAAGGTCGTCATCCTTGCAGGCCCTCGTCAGTGCGGGAAAACTACCCTCGCCCGACAGTTCGTATCGCCTGACACACCGAATTACTTTGATCTCGAAGATCCGTTGAGTCTTGCGCGGTTGGACGAACCGGTGACGGCGCTGGGTCATCTACAAGGTTTGGTCGTGATCGACGAGGTGCAGAGACGCCCGGATTTGTTTTCGGTGTTGCGGGTACTTGCCGACCGAAATCCGGTGTCTGCTCGTTTTCTCCTCCTCGGAAGCGCCTCGCCTGCCTTGCTCCGCCAATCTTCCGAATCGCTGGCGGGGCGGGTGGAACGGATCGTCATGAGCGGATTGAATCTTTCCGAAATAGGATTTGAAAAACAAAACGATCACTGGCGGAGAGGAGGATTTCCGTTGTCGTTTCTTGCCACGACGGAAACCGACAGTTTTGTCTGGCGACGGAATTTTATCCTTACCCTCCTCGAACGCGACATCCCCCAACTCGGATTCAATCTGCCCCCAGCCATGCTATACCGGTTTTGGGTTATGCTCGCCCATTATCACGGAAAAATGTGGAAAGCCGCCGAAGCGGCGCGATCCCTCGGTGTGTCCGAAAACACCACACGTCGGTATCTCGATTTGCTGGAAAGGCTGTACATGATCCGCCAACTACAGCCGTGGCATGTAAATCTAAAAAAACGGCAGATCAAATCTCCGAAAATTTACTTCCGAGACACCGGATTGCTACACGGATTGCTTGGCATTCGCTCGGAGAACGACTTGCTGTCTCATCCCAAATGCGGGGCGTCATGGGAAGGATATGTCGTCGAGGAGACGATTCGCGCCGTAGAACCCGATGAAGCATATTTTTGGGGAACGCACAACGGAGCGGAACTCGATCTTTTGCTCATCAAAAACGGACGCAAGTGGGGCGTGGAGTGCAAACGTCAGGATGCGCCGCGTATTACGCCATCGATGCGTACGGCGCTTGGCGATCTTCAACTCGACCGTCTGGTCGTGGTCTATCCGGGCGACAAAAGCTATTCGCTAAGCGAACAGGTGACCGTCGTACCGTTGAACACGATAGCGCAGGGCACCTGTTAAGTCGAAACCGGCTGTCACGTCAACGTCGCCGGAATGTGCTCCAACAGTTGGGACAGATGACGGAGTCGCTCCGGCGGTGCGCCGACGAGCATCGGCCCGTCCGGAACGCCGAAAACGTCCTGTTTTGTATACCGATGGCTTTGGACCACCTCTTTGAAATGCTCGACCGCCTTGCCCGTGTGTTTTCCCGTAAAGACGATGGTAAACATGCGGCGTTTCTCGTTGCCCCCCCATGCGCTGTGTTTGGTCGAGTGGTTGAACATCACCAAATCGCCGGGTTGTGTTTCCAACGCTACCGCGGGCACATCGCTGCCGTGTAACCCGCCCCAACATTTCCGCTCGGCCAGTTGCACATGCACGGTTTCCGCAAACCCCTCGCCACACCGATGACTCCCGGGGATAACCCGCAGTGCACCACTGTCGCGCGTCAGCGGATCCAAATAGATCGCCATCTTGTAAAACCGGATCGGCTCCGGCCACGCTATGTCCGAATGCCAGGGCGTATCCCCTACATAGTAATTGCCGTCGCTATTCCAATACTGGAACTCCTCACCCAGTAGACTCTCCGCAATCCCGGCGACCCGCT
>VGJU01000109.1 GCA_016867335.1 Candidatus Zixiibacteriota bacterium
TCAGCAATTCCCCATCCATGCGGCCTTTGATCAGATATTCCTGTGCGCCGTCGCGTATGGCTTGAATCGCAATCTGCGTATCATCAAGCCCGGTAAGGATGATGACGGGAATCTGACGCATCGAGGCGCTCATCCGCCGCACGGTCTCTGCCCCTTCGCTGTCCGGCAGGGAGAGATCGAGCAGTACGACGTCGACATCCGTCGTTGCCAGACGCTCGATACCGGCCTGAACGCTTCCGGCAACGGCAAGCGTCATAGTGGAACCGTACATCTCGAAAATTTCGGTGATAAGCCGAGATTGCCCCGGATCGTCCTCGACAAGCAGAACACGCAGGACAGGAACGCCTTGGGGGTCGATCATGGGGTGTCCGGCAAAAGGGCGAAGGAAAACGGAGAAGTCGGGATGATTTTACTCCCTGACTGTCGATATACCGCGGGTTCGAAGCACTTCGCGGCTTCCGCGAGATTTCCCACTACGCGAACCGCAGAATCGGGGTACTCTCTGATCAGTGTCGGCGTTATATAGATACCAGCGTCTTCGGCGACGCGGGGCTGATCCTGTACGTCGATCACCAGCAGATACTAGCGGCCCGGAAGCGTCTCGTCGCAAAGCGAACGCAGTCCAGCAATGGCAAGATCCGACTGAACGGACTGACCGGAGCGATAAAAAGCAAAAAGATAGCGGGGCAAAAGACCGAGATCGTGCTCACCGGAAGAAGCATTTGACGGCATATCGCCGAGCGATTCGACGGTCACAGCCTTTTTTCGATTGGAATGAATGATAAAGTCGCTATTATTTCAAAATGAAGTTATTTCAGAATTGAAAAATGTTCTACCATCATAGACGGCAAAGCTACTATATGCAAGCAATAAATTCGAGATAAAGTTTTTCCTGATTTTGCGTCGTCTAAAGGGTCGAAAAAAAACTTGGGTAACGGGCGGTCGCCGCATAGATTGGTGAAAAACGACGCGGCGCAAGATGCCCATCCAAAGTTGGAGAAACATTGCCCATGCTTGCGGCAAATCAGGTCGAGACCTTTCATCGGAACGGTTTTCTGAACGGCGGTTCGGTGTTGAGCATAGCAGAAGTCGAGAAATTGCGTGCCGAGGTGGATCGCGTGCTTGCGATCGGCTCAAAAGGTTTCGAACGTCGTAAAAGAAAGCCTGTCTTGATCACCAACCTTGTAGATTCCGCCGAAGGGAGTCGTATTTTCTGGCAGATCGTCAACATCTGGGAAGCCTCCGAGTCTTTCCGGCGTTTGCTGTATCATCCGTTTATCGTAGCGGCGATCGCCCGACTGGCGAATACGGACGAGCTTACCATCTGGCATGATCAGTTGCTTTACAAACCGCCGCGGACGGGCGGGGTGACATGCTGGCATCAGGATGCGCCTTTATGGCCCATCATACGCCCGATGACGCCCGTATCGGCTTGGATTGCGCTGGATGACGCCGACGTGGACAACGGGTGTATGTGGATGACACCGGGTAGCCACACTTGGGGCAATCAGATCGAGTTTTTGAGAACCCAATCGCACATCCGGCAGGTTTCGGAATTTGGCCGTTTGGAGGGGTTTACCCCACCGCCCGGCGCTCGGATACGGACGGTCACCCCGGTGTCTTGTCCTGTAAAATGCGGAGAGGTGTCTTTTCATCATTCGCTGACTTGGCATGGCGCGCCGGTCAATTTCTCGGACCGCCCGCGTCGAGCCATCGCCATCCACTACATGACTGGAGATGCACGATTTGTCGCTAGCGGTCACCACGTCATGAAACCGTATGTTTCTCTTCAGGATGGAGAGCCTATGAGTCGGGCGGGCTCGAACTTTCCTCGTGTCATGGAAGCTGGCAAGGTAATGCGAATCGGAGACCGGCAGTAAGTTCGCCCCAAATTCGTTCAGCTGGGTTTTGAAGTGGGACTGGGGCTGGGTCGGCAAGGAGACGATATGGACAATGTAAGAATCGGGGTTATCGGACTGGGCAACATGGGTAGCGCGCACGTAGGATACCTGTCGAACGGGGACGTGCCGGACGCGGAGTTGACGGCCATCTGCGACGCCGACGCGGGGCAGTTGGCGCGGGGGCGGCAGGCGGCAGGCGAACGGGTGGCTGCATTCGAACAACCCGACGCTCTTTTTGCTTCCGGGCTGGTGGATGCCGTAGTGATCGCTACCCCGCACTACCTGCATCCGCCGCTTGCCATCCAGGCGTTCGAACATGGGTTGCACGTCATGAGCGAAAAACCGGCGGGCGTGTATACAAAACAGGTTCGCGCCATGAATGTAGCGGCGGAAAAAAGCGGACGGGTATTTGGACTGATGTTCAACCAACGCACGTTGGGACAGCACCAAAAACTCAAGGAATTGGTCGATTCGGGTGAACTGGGCGAACTGCGCCGCACCAACTATATCGTCACCTCGTGGTTTCGTGCGCAGAGTTATTACGACTCCGGTGGTTGGCGCGCCACATGGGCCGGTGAGGGCGGCGGCGTGCTGGCCAATCAGTGTCCGCACAATCTCGACCTTTGGCAGTGGATATGCGGTATGCCCGCGCGTATCCGCGCGTTTTGCGGGTTTGGAAAATACCACAACATCGAAGTAGACGACGATGTTACTGCTTACGCGGAGTATGCAAACGGCGCGACAGGTGTCTTTATCACCACGACCGGAGAAGCCCCCGGAACCAACCGTTTCGAAATCACTGGCGACAACGGGAAAGTCGTACTCGAAGAAGGAAAAATCACTTTCTGGCGCAACCGGACGCCTGCCAACGTGTTTAATCGAGAGTGGAAGGCCGGGTTTGGCAGTCCGGAATGCTGGAAGTGTGACATTCCGTTTCCAAGCGGAGGCGAGGAGCATCGGGGTATACTCAAAAGCTGGGTTGCCGCCATGCTGGGCGGAACGCCGCTTTTGGCGCCGGGAGTCGAAGGCATCCGGGGCGTCGAGTTGTCCAACGCCATGTTGCTTTCTACGTGGATCGACGATTGGGTAAGTATTCCGGTCGATGAAGACCTGTACTACGAAAAACTCCAAGAGCGAATCCGGCAATCCACGATCCAAAAAGAAAAAGGCGAAAACAAAACCCTGAGTGTGGATGGCACGTTCTGACGGCATCCGCCGTCGGCCCCGAAAAGACCGGTCACGAGGAGACGGGTATGAGGATGCGTTTTTTTCTGCTTTGCGGCGTCATGCTCTCATTGGTAGGATGCGGAGCTTACAGCGAGTTGAAACCCAAACCGGTGCCCGTATCTGCCGAAGGTCAATACATCGAGCTTACCCGGTCGAAAAACGAGAAAAAGACGGAGTGGTTCGCCCTTAAAAAAGACAAGAAGTATTTTATCAAATTCCCCGCACCCACCGCGGACGACTTTTATCTTGTACTTAAAACCGACCGCAAAATCCTCCTCGGAACCTATCTCACCTCCGTATTCACCAAAGGGAAAAAACCGGATACACGCATCGCCGATGAAAGCGAAAAACCCGACGAGCTGGTCTATCATATCGACCGGACCCTGCCGTTTTCGTTCTGGGTAATCGAAACCGTCAGCGAAAACATGATCCTTCAGATGCAGTATCGCTACACACCGGTGTGGCGATACAAATTCGAAACCCGTCATGCGGCTTCCGTGGAACGGCTGGAGCGTAATCGCATCGACCGAACCCTATACCGGACGCTGGGAGATTCGTTTCACTTTTCCGGTTTCGATTTTGCGCGGGAAATGGGCGCGCTTGCGGGCACACTGAAAAACCAGAAAACGCTGGAAACCGAACTTAGGGATTTGGAGGCGCTTTTCCCACCCGAACTGGTAGGGTCGGAAGATCCTGCGTACCAAAATTTTGTAACCCTCCGGGACGGGTTGAGAGAGGAAATCCGTTTTCAAGAGGACTACAAGGAGGTGCTCTCCGTCTTCCGGACCGAGGAGGAGACAAGCCGCGACATGGGCGCGTTTCTAAACGCATCGCCCCGGTTCAATACGTTTCTTACGCAAAAGGACCGATTCCCAACACCGATCCTTGCCGAAGCCCGAACCGTGCTGGGCAGACTGTTGGGCGACGTCGTGCCGTATTTGGAACAACAGGTCGCCCGAAAAGACGAAGTCAGCCCTATACGATTTGGTTTCGAACTGGCCGACGTAGAGACGCTATACCGCAACACGGGGCAGGCTCCGCCGCAGACGTTCAAAAATTTCTCCGTTTTTGTCTCCGCCTACAACGGAGAGGCCATCCGTCTGGCTCCGGCGCAGGCGCGTCTTTCGGAAGCCGTGCGATACGCCGCACCCGAATTTACCTGGCCGTCCGTCAACCATTATAACGAAGCGCTCAAACACATCGCCGAACTCAACCGGATCATGCCGGAACAACGCAGCGCCTCCTATCAGGCATACGACCGTTTTACCTGCGTCACCCTGCTGAACCGAGAAGTAGGGCGTATCCGCAGCGATGCCGTCCGATGGGGAAGAGACTATGCGGCGGCGCAAGGGGTGGTCGAGCAGGTCAACGCCTTGCGACCCCAGCACGCGTACCGCCCTATCATTCAGGTGCTTTCCGCATACAAACGTCTCGATTTTCTGATGGAGCAGTATCCCGACGTGGATCAGCTTTCGGTGGATCAACAGCAAACAGGCATCCTCGCCGTCCTTGAATCTCGAAACTGGCCGGACACCGAAAATCGGCTTCGGGAACTGCATATCGATACCGCATTTCTACGCTTGGATCGTATAGCGCCGGTCAGACGCGCGGTCGTCGAACGGTTGGAGGAACGTCTCGCCACCGGTATCGAACAGACGTCCAAAGGCCGCGTAGATGCTTTCGTGGCGGTCAACCGGCTTACCATCGACCGGGTGGAAGCGCTCTACGCAGATTCCGTGTTTCTGCCGGTTCACGTCATGTCTTTTACTTCCGGGACTCCGGATCAGCTTGCCAAACGCAACGTCGATGTAAAAGCCTATTTGGACAACCTCAAATACAACGGATTTCCGGGATCGGCCATCCCGGAACTGTACCGCGAACTCACACGCAACCCCAAGGATCGCGGCGTCGACAAAGCCCGCGCCGTCGTCATACACGGCAAATACTACAAAGGCGATGATCGACAGATCAGAAACCTGATCGCCGAATGCGACCCGACCGCGCCAAAATGGATCACCAAACCGACCGAGTACCGCAAGGTCTACGCACTGCCCGTAACGACCAATCCCAAAGGGGAAAACCAGTATCTTCTCCGGCTCAATATCCGTATCCCGACCGAGGCCAAATTTCCCGTTTTCGACATAAATCTACGGCTTCCGAAGGAGATAGCCGGAAAAGCGTTGTACCGGCAATGGTACGACCACGTCCTTTTGAACAAGACAGCCCTAAAAACCGAAGGGCGTTTTACCATCACCGCTCCGACCGCCGAAAACGGCTACGAAGCTCAGTTTACGCCGGTCCAGATGCGAGCTGATGAGAACAACGTGTTAGAAATCCAATTTACGCATCCATCGTTTCAGGTATTCGGTATCAGCGCCATGTCGCAGCGCCCGATTCTGCGAAAGGATTAAGAGGTCGCGATGAATCCCAAGCGCATTTTTTTCTATATAGCTCCCGTTGCGGTGGTAATCGGCCTTTTGGTGTACATTTTCTGGCCCGAAGACCTCTCCGACGTGGTTTCGTTCCCGTATATCGCCCACCAGAAACCGTTTCTCGATCCGCATCTTCCCAGTCCGGACGATTTGTCCGACAAACTTGACGAGGTGGTTTTCGACGGTCTTTTCAATCTGATTGCCACCCCCAGCGGAATTGCCTTTGAGGACGGGCTGGGCCAACTTGTCGGCATCGACGCCGATCAGACGGTAACCATACGGCTCAAACCTACGAAAAAATGGCATGACAGCTACCGCGCCACACTCGCCGACGGACGCATCGACATTGCGGATGCCGGCAAGGCGGTTCCATTCGTCGCCGAAGACATCGCCTTTACGCTACGACGGATCGAGCGTCTGAAAAGCCTATCACGCGATTACGTGCTTGTAGCGCAGGCGCTTCACGCGTTCGAGTTCGAAGGCCCCGACACCGAAAATGCCATCCGCTTTCGCTTCAAAACAGACAGGCTGTGGACCGAAGACGAGATCAAGGAAATTCTGTCGTTCAAGATTCTTCCCCGCACCGCTGAAATCGCCGCCGCCTCGTTCCAGATAGGAACCGGGCCGTATATGAGCACTCCGCCCGACCCAACACAAAAAGATGTCATCCGGTTTTACCGGCCCCCCTCCAGAGATGCCGCCATCTCCGAGGTCTCGCTGATTCCGTTTATCGACAACAGCACCTTTACCACCGAACTTAACAACGCGCGTTTCAACGTCTTGCTCAATACTCCATTCGGAGGGCTTTCACCCATTCTGACGGATGATAAACGCTTTTTTACCAAATCGAATATCAGTACCACGTTTTTTGCCATACTACTCAACACCCAGCTGCTCAACCGCGAACAACGCAAAGCAGTACGGCAGTTTATAGACCGAAAAGCCCTACTCGACCGGCTCTACAAAACCGGCACCGAACAACAGCGCCATATCGTAGACTATAGAGGCCGACGAGACAACTACACCGACTATCTCAACTACAGTGTGTTTCCGTCTTCTTCCTACTATATCGAAGAACAGATCCTCATTCCGCCACGCGACAACACCGCCGCCGACCTGTCCGCACTTCCGGACTCCATCCGGATCGTGGCCTGCGCCAATTTTGGATTCCGAGAGGAATACAACGAAATCATGGAGTCGCTCAAAGACGAGAAACTGTTTTTCAACAAAATTAAAACCACTGTCATCCAGAACGAAGAGATCGCCCAAGGCAACTACGACGGCATTCTCGTCGCCTTTCCCGGTTACAAAAGTAACTTTCTTTTCGATCTGCACGACGTATTTCTCCGCGCGCCGGACCTTGCGACCTACCGGGTGGACCTCAAACTGGCACGCAACGAAAAGGGCGAAGAAACTATCAATCCGTCCGGGGTGATCGCCACAAACAATTTTGCCCGTCTGGATGCCAGGGTTTTGTCGCCCGACCAACCCGACGTGCTCAAACTCCTCGAATACACCCACGGTTTCATGTCCACCTGGCATATCAGTGACAAACACGAATATGCCCGTCTGGTCGATCAGACCGAGCATGAACTGGCTATAGGCGTCTGGCTGTTCTCTTTGCCTTCGCTGGCCTATTTCAGCAGCCAGTTCGATCCGTCTACCATCCACATGTACGGTGTCGCCTCGCAGTTGTCCACCATAGAAAAATGGAAGGAACTGCCCAAGCAATAGGCGGACGGGCCGATGGAAAAAACCACGATCCTTATCCTGTTCCTGCTATGTCTGCCGCCACCCTGCCGGGGACAGTCCCGTGACAGGGTCGATCTGCTGCTGATCGAACGCCCGCTTGCGCTTCGCATTTACAACCGATATCAACAGGCCGTCACCCAGATGGATGCCGCCGTGTTGCGGGCGTTCACCCCGCTAGAGATCGTCCAAAACGACGCGGTGTTGAGCGACGATTTTACCCATGCGATGACGGTCCGCACCGGTGGAAAGCTTTTTCATCTGCTCAAAGACGGACGTAACCGGCTGATCGACGAACCAAACGCCGGACGTATGACAACGCTTCCACGATGCACGGTTCTCTCCGATACCCTGCGGCTTCTTACCGGTATGACGCTTTTCCCCACCCCTTCCGGACTTGGCGCAGGCGTCTCCATAACCACCGGCACACTCGTCCGTCGCTTCTACCGATACGAGGAACGCGACTATGTCGAATCGCCCGGCGGTTTTGGCTGGGCACGCTTTGACGCTGCCGGACGCGGCAAGACATGGGAGGCGTCCGGGCGAAACCCATCCGGTGCTTCTGTCACACCCGAAGCCCTTCGCAGGGACATCGCCCGTTTGCTCGATACAACCAACCGGGCGATGCACAGCCTCTTCGAACAACTCAATCGCCGCTCCGGCCAAAACTTGACCGCCCCCACATGGGGCATGACTTTTGAAAACGGCGCGATACGGTGCGCGCTCGCCGACCCTGCCCATATAGAACGATTCGAGCAAAGCGCACGCTATCTGATAAACGATATCGATGCCCTCGCTCGACCAGCAGGCTATACGCTTACCTATGAAACGGGAGCGATCTTGTTGCGGAAAAAACGATAACATGGTAACCCATCGTACTTACATCGCGCATCTGTGCAGCCTGTTGCTTGTGTCTTCCGTCTTTTCGACCCTGTTTTTCTGCGTACGTACAGACGGCGACATAGCACGCAAACAGGCATTCGCCGAAATCGCCCCCTATGTCAATCTGCCGGATATGGACCTATCGCTTCCGCTTCACAAAACACTGCTCCGCGAATCGCTCGATGTGTTCTATCCGGACCGAAAAGCCGCCAACGACAGCCTTGCCGCTCATGCGCAACTCTATGCGGCGATGGATGTCGCCGAACTCCAGCGTCTGTTGCGTAGCGGAGACGGGCTGACATGGGACGGTTTTCTCGACATGGCGGGTATGTATGTCGTGTTTGCGCTGGTATATGTAGCCGTCATGGGGCTTACCTGTTACGGCGTCGAGACGTTGGCAGTCTATCGTTATGTGCGAGAAAAACAAGGCGCACTACCCCCGACGGAAGCGATGATCGCCCTGATCCGGGCTGGTGGACCGGGTCGGATCAAAAAAGCGGTTTCTCTCTTGCCCAAAACCGTCGGTGCGGCTTTCGGTTTGATGATGCTATTTTCACCCGCCTATGTACTGGCCTATTCGTTTCGGTCTCGGTTCGATACCGATACGCTCTCGTTTATGGCGGTGCTGGGCGTATTGTCCAACGGACTGCTGATCACCTATACGCGCAAGTTTTACACTTTTCTCATTGCTGAGGGTCGGAAAGGCTATGTGGAGACCGCAATGGTCAAAAATCTCGACGACGACTACTCCTTTTCCTTTCGCGAGTTGTGCAGGGTTCGAAAACGTTTTCCGGGACATGTATTTTACCATGTATACCTCAATGCCCGATATCAATATCTGCCGACGCTCAAGGAACAGGCGTCGTTTTTGATTAGCGGGCTGATCATCATCGAAATGGCGCTCAACATTCACGGGCATCTGTGTTACGAATTGCTGCAACACCTGCTTTACAAACGCTATGACGCGGCACTGACAATTCTCATGGGTATTTTTTTGATCGTCAAAACCACCGAAATCGGTGTAGATCTTTGGAAAGACCGTGAAACACGGCGATATGAAAACATATAAAGAGCTGTGTGCAACCCCGACCTCGAAACAAAGGCATCACGGGATATGACCAGAGATACTACACGACGACGAGGCGGGGGCGCAGGATTTCCTGATATTGCGCCGGACATGCTGTGGGTAGGGATTTGGGGGATCGGAACGGTGTCGGTGTGGCTGTGGAACCGTCTGTTTCTCAATTTGCCTGCGTTGACGCAGATTCAGACGGCGTTTCTGCATACCGCATGTATCGCGCTGGCAACGGTAGTATGTAGTGCGGTCATCGCCTATACAACGGCTGTAGGGCTGTATTTTCTGGAGCGTTCCTCTGCCCGGTCGCTTGTCATTTCGGTCCATTTTGCGATAGACCTCATCCGGTCCGTCCCACAGGCAATCGGTGTGCTGGGCGGTTATGTCGTCGTAACCCTGCTTCTGGGAACGCGGATATTGGAGAGCGAGACGGCGGTAATGCTGACGCTGGCCATCGTGACCGGCATTTTCGTATTTCCCGAAGTGGCGGACCTTTTCCGGGAGCGTATTGCGCATTTTTCCGGAAGCGATTTTGTCAACGCGCTTTTGGTGTGCGGTGTCCGGGAAAGCCGTATCGTCAATGTGGAAATCCTTTGGAAAAACAGCCTGACCCACATCCTCAACAAATTGATCGCGGTTTTCGGTATTGCCATATTTCTCCAGTGCAGCGTTGATTTTATCCTTTCCGTGGGGCTTTCTACGGATGTAAGCCCTGTCAATTTGCCGGTCACCCTCGGCAGTATGCTGGCGCAGATCGACAGCAAACAGGATATTCTGGCCATCGGACATACACTGACCCATCCTCTCTACGCGCCGAACCTGCTGTTTCAGCATTTGCAGGGTATCACGACGGCCTTTCTGATTGTGTTTACACTGGTGGCGGTATACCGAATTTCGGACGGTTTTACCAGACGTCTTGTCATTGTGGCGGCGGTGCTGGCGGCCACCGGCAGTGCGGCGGCTCAGACGGAAACCTCCGCATTCGGTTTTGTCCGCCTCACGCCTGCCGCAAGACAAGCGGCTTTGGGCGGGGTGTATGCGCCGTTGGGTGGTGACGACATGGCGCTTGCTTCGAACCCGGCGGGACTGATGAGGCTTACCGTCTCAGAAGCGTCGATGAGTTATGTAAACTATTTTCTCGACGTTCAGTACGGGGCAATTTCGTGGGCGCGGCCTATAGGTACCCGTCAGACGCTTGCGCTGAGTCTTCAGTATGTTTCGTACGGGACGTTTCGTCGGACCAGTCAGGCAGATCCTGCCGGGACGCAATCCGGTACGTTTGGCGCAAGTGACCTGCTTACCGCCGTGTCTTACGCGCGTCGGCTGAATGCTTATCTTTCGTCAGGGGTACACGCCAAAATGCTGTATGAACGTATCGACTACGCAGCGACGGATGGGTTTGCCTTCGATGCCGGTCTTCAGGGCTATTTTCCGGCATGGCGTCTTACCGCCGGGGTGGCCGTTCAACACGTCGGTGTCGTGCGCAACGGACTGGCCGGACGCCGCGACCCATTGCCGAGGGGGTTTTGCGTCGGCGTGGTCCATACGCTCGAACATCTTCCGGCGCGGTTGGCGATAGAAGCGGAGAAAAGCCGGGGCCGGAAGCCGGTCGGACACTTCGGTATCGAGTTCGATGTCAGAGGAAAGGGATTTGTACGTTTCGGTTATGCTACTGAGGCGGGCGATCTACGGTTGAGAAGTTCGGATTCGCCACTGACCGGTCTTACCGGTGGCATCGGCATACCGACAAAACGGGTCCGGCTGGACTACGCCCTCACACCGGCCCCGCGAGTCGGGACCATTCACCGTATTTCGCTGTTTTACCGTCTGGGAAAAACGTCTCGATAACCCTGACGGTTTTTACAGCAGGCCACGCAGATAGGCACTACGCGGCATGTGGCGAAGCCGCTGGAGTCCCCGGTCCTTGATTTGCCGCACCCGTTCTCGGCTCAACCCCAGTTCGCGTCCGATCTCGTCGAGCGAACGCGGTGCGTCGTCGCACATTCCGTAATACCGCCGCAATACGTTTGCCTCGCGTTCCGGCAGATCGAGAACCGCCTCGTTTACCGCCTTTTTCATCATCTCGTCCATCAATACCTCATCCGGTGGCAGGTGCGCGGTATCTTCGACCTGAATCGATTGTCCAGATTCGTCGTCATCGCTCTGAGCATTTAGCGAATAGGGTGGAGCGCTGGTGGAGACAAGACCGTTGAGATGTTGTCGGCGTGAAGTAGGCAATGGGGTGTCCATCATGACCTGATTCACGCTCACCGTTTCTCCGGAAGCCTGTTCACGCTTGTGGACGGCTGCATCGAGTCGCTGAAGCGCCTCCACCTGAAGCCGGGGCAACCGGATAAACCGCACTTGATCCGCAAACGCCTGACGGATCGCCTGACGAATCCACCATACGGCGTATGAAATAATTTTGCAGCCTCTTTGCTCGTCGAAACGGCGCGCCGCCATGATCAGCCCCGTATTGGCCTCGTTGACCAGATCGAGTATCGGAATGCCTTTGCCTTGATACTCCAGCGCAATGGCAACGGCAAACCGTAGATGTGCCTCTACGAGACGTTTGAGTGCCTCGTCGTCGCCGGCGCGGATATGCCGCGCCAACTGGGTTTCTTCATCCTGAGTAAGTGGCGGAATATGACTTATTTCTTTCAGATATCGATCCCAAGCCAGTCGCTCGGAAAATCCGTTTTCTTTTTTTGCCGCCAGCGTCCATGCGGATGTCATGTCCTCGCCTCCATCGGATAAACGTTGGTCTTCTCTTTCAGGGCATTACAAATTCGTGTTCCGGGTGCTTGACCGACAGTACCGGGCATGGCGCCTTCTGTACCACCCGCTCGGCCGTGCTGCCTAACAACATGTGCGCAAGACCGGTGCGTCCGTGCGTGGCAATGATGATAAGGTCTATTTCTTCCTCACGCGCTGTGCGTATGATCTCCAGAAACGGCGCCCCACGGCGGATCAACGGTTTTATTTCGATCCGTTCTTTGACTTCCTTGGGTACCGCTTCGTTGAGGAGTTGTTCGACGTTTTTCTCCAGTTCCGGTCTGTCCTCGAAGGTCATCGCCGGGTCGAAGTAAATCGCCGGAACGGCCGTAATAGGCTCAATGACATGGAGCAGGTACACCGCCGCTCCATATTGCTCTGCAAACGATAGGGCGTATGTGAGCGCATGCTCCGACGATTCCGAGAAATCGGTCGGGTACAGAATGCGTTTTATCTGGATAGACATGGCGGGCCTCCTTTAGATGGACGATAACGAACGCCTACTTCCGTATGCAGATACTACAAGAAACGTTCCATTGTATTAAGATAAAATTTTACAACAACTTAATTGTATTTAAGACGGGAGTGTTTCTATTTTTTCGGACAAGATGGCGTATGCGCGCCGTGTGTTCGAGCGAGGGTTGACAAAATGACAAATCAGGGAAGAAGCCTGAAAGGAGAGGCGACAAATCGACAAGCAAGAGGGGTAAGAGGAAAAGTACGCGCCGATGGAAAACGTTTGAGAACGGCCGTCAGTAGGATCCGCGCCCCAACAACACGGCAGGAACGGTTTTGATCAGCAGCAGGATGTCCACGACAAGACTCTGGCTTTCGATATAGCGGACGTCAAGTTCGACCTGTATGTCAAAAGGGATGTTGCTTCTGCCACTGACTTGCCAGATACACGTAAGACCGGGGGTGACATCGAGTCGGCGGCGGTCGGCAAGCATATAGCGCGCCACTTCGCGGGGGACCGGCGTCCGGGGGCCTACCAGCGACATGTCCCCTTTTACACACCACAACTGGGGCAGTTCGTCTATACTGAATTTGCGTAGGATACGACCGATCCATGTAACACGAGTATCTTTTTTATCTTGAAGGTAATACTGTCGCCCAGATCGCTTTGATCGATCAACTGGTCCTTGATTTTTTCGGCATCCACGACCATGGAGCGGAATTTGGGAAAGGCGAATTCACGGCCCCACCGCCCCACACGGGGCATGGACAAAAAACGGTCGTAGCCTGAGATTATCACTGGCTACCACCCCCGAATTGATACCGTTTGGTTGATAGATGTCTCGTTTTTCCGAGTAGTCGAACAGAGGCAGATACCGAAACGGCATGTTATAAATCTGAAAATACCCGGTATAGCCGTAGTAGCGACGTATGGCGCTGCTCATCAGACGACGGACGAGGCCACGACGGGTCAGGGACTGCGGAAGCAGAGAAAGCCATCGGCAGACGCCAAACGGAGAGTCCTGCGGGTTGTAGTAGAAAAAGGAAAAATGACCGTGTTGTGCAGGTTGCAGGCCGGTCAGGATAGTCGGGTCGCAGGTG
>VGJU01000110.1 GCA_016867335.1 Candidatus Zixiibacteriota bacterium
GACAGTAGCCTTTGAACTTGACACGCTCTGCTAATGCGCCTGCGATAAGCGCGGGGGTGATGATGGCAAATTTTCCCTGAAACATGGCAAACAGATAGGTGGGCACACCGGTTTCACCCCACAGCGTTTCCGGCGTAATACCTTGCAAAAGCAAAAAATCGTTGCTCCATCCGACAAAACCGGGGATAAGCGGTTGTGTGCCAAAGGCAAGGGCAAAACCGACGATCACCCACTGCACGCCAAAAATGCCCATGGCGACAAAGCTGTGCATCATGGTGCTGAGTACGTTGCGGGTTCGGGTAAGACCGCCGTAGAACATGGCAAGACCGGGGACCATAAGCAACACGAGCGCACAGCTTACGAGCATCCAAGCCGTATGACCGGTGTCGAGCGTTTTCTGGGGAAGCGGCGGCGCAACCGGCGTGCTTTCGGCAAACGCTAAGGCGGGCAAGAGTAGAAAGGCGGCAACGCCCCATCGGGAGGTCTGCGGCCATACCGAAAGCAGAGACATTCCCGGCTCCTTTGCAGACGGAAAAAGGCTATACGGAAACACCAAAACAAAGGTTGTGGTCAATATAGACGCCGCGTGTTTCCTGTGTATTTCCTGCCGGTTAAATCTTTGTTTCCTGTATGTTACATTTGTGTTAAGCGGGATGGCGTCTTTCCCGCGGTACGCCCGATGTCTCGAAAGCGTGATCGAGTGTCCGGTAGCACAACGCCGCGCCGGCAAGTGGGTCGTAGTCGGGACGGCGCTGGACCATATAGCTCACCTCTGCCGTGATGGAGCCGGTATAGCCTGCCGTGTGCATCGCCTTGAGATACGCGACAAAATCGAAATCGCCTTCGCCCGGAATCAGAAATTCGTAATCCGGAACACGACCGCGTTGGTCTTTTACATGGGTATGCGCGGCATACGGAGCCATGAGACGCACGGCCTCCTCGATCGACATACCGAGAATATCGAAATGACTGATGTCGAAGTTAAGTCGCATATACGGAGAGTTTATTTCTTCGACCAGTCGCACCGACTTTTCCGCAGTGTCCAACGCCGCGCCGATATGCGCTTCCATGCCTACCACCACACCGCATTTTTCCGCATAGTGAGTGAGTTCACCCACCCGGTCGAGGATAAACGCATGTTTGGTGTCCCAATCCTCGGGTGTGCCCCCCAATACGGTGTCCATGACCGGATGGCCCTTTCCGTCGGACCATTCGGCACACAGGTCGATGGCGCGTTTGAGGATGTCCATGTTGACACGGTGGGCTTCGGGGTTTTCATCCAACAGCGATCGGTGCGAGGCGACCGCGGGGAGAAACAGGTCGTAGTGTTCGTACATCGCTTTGATACGCCGTCGCTCGGTGGGTGTCAGCGCATCAAGCGAGGTGGTATAGTTGGGCAGTACCGTCAGTTCGACCGCGTCAAAACCCAACTCGGCCAGATACGGCATAAAGATGTCTACGGGCGTTTGTGGCATACCCCAGGTGGTATATCCGATCATCATGGGCAGGGTTTGTCCTTTGATGTTTTTTACGGGTGATGTGGTGCTGTATTTTCCGAAACTGCGCGCTACGCCCCGGGTTTTGTTTCCCTCACCCTGCGGCGACGAGCAGACGCTCCATGTTTTCGCCGAGAATGAGTTTCTTGTGTGTCTCCGGAACAAACGGCAGATGGGTCCGGACGACCTCCAGCGTCTGCGTATAGGTCATCTTGTTCCGCACTTCGGGATAGTCGGACCCCCAGCATAGCCGCTCCGGACCGTAGTGTTCGTACAGTTTACGGACGACCCAGTGGGTGTCGGAATAGGGGAAGTCCCATGCCGTATGCCCCTGGTAGTGAAATCCCGAAAGTTTGATATGGATGTTGGGCAGTTCGGCGGATTTGAGCACTTCGTTCATATTGGGATACGGCGGCGCTTCGCGCGGGGTAGCGTTGGCCATATGGTGACACAGAAAGGGAATCGACGGAAAACGCGCCGCCAGTTTGCGGAGTGCAGGCTGCCAACCGGTTCCGAGTGCCAGACTGGCAATCAGCCGCAGTTCGGCGGTTTTCTCGAAAAAAGCGCTCCCTTCGGGCGATTCGAACCAGTCGTAATCGTCCTTGAGATAATGGGTATACCCTTTGAGACCGAACCGTTTTGTCGCATCTTCCAAGCGTTTTGCCGCTCCGGGGACATGATAGGTGTTGCTCCAGGAGCAGTCCACATCCGCAAACTGGACGATCCGGTTGGGATATTGCTGAACACATTCGTAGACATAGTCGTTGTTGCGGTCGTTTTCGTAGACTCTGGCACAGACCAGAACAGCCTTGTCCACTCCGTTACGGTCCATGTGAAACAGCAGTTGTTCGATACGACCGCGCGACTCGTAGTCAAACATGGGGTGTTCGTATTTTTCCCATGCGTGGGTATGCGAATCGATAATCATTTCTTCTCCTTTTAGCGTCTATCCGGCAGGTTCGATAGGTGTTTATTCAAGTCCAAGCGCGTCGTCGATCTCTCGCTGATAGTCGTACAGCGCGCACGATTCGATTTCTTTGAGCGTGACGGCTCTCCCGGCGAGCGACGACTCCAGGATGGCGTATACCACCGCTATGTCTTTCATGCCTTCCGTGCCGTCTACCTCGATACGTCGATTTTTGAGAATGGCTTCTCCCAGTTCGTGGTATTCGAGCGCGATAAGGCGCCAGTCGGCGTTGCCGTCGGTGATGCGGTTGGGGAAGAAGTGGGCGGCCAGAGGTTCGAGGCTAAAACCGGGCGCCAGTTCGAGTGTCTGTTCGTGGGTGCGTTTTTCTTCGCCGTTGCGTTGCAGTACGGCCTTGCCGCCGCGCGTGCCATAGGTCTCTATCCGACCTTCCTGACACAGAATCATCTCGCCCGAAATCCCGCCGCTGCCGCCATAGCCCATGATCCAGTTGACCGTAAAACCGTCCGCCATGCGTAGCAGCGCCGCCGATACGTCTTCGGCGTCGGCGGGCACGGTATCGGGCATGGCCTTGTGCCGGTTTTGGTAAAAGGCGTAGGTGTCGCCGATGGACGGCGGTTTGTACCGGACGTTTTCGATCAGTCGGGCGTCGGCATAGACTTCGGTCACCTCGCCAAGCTGATAACGGATCAGGTCCGTATAATGGATGCCCATGTCGAGCACGGGCCCGCCTTTGGCTTTGAGGTGACGCCACGGGGTGATAAAGATGCCATTGCCGGGCGACAGGGCATGAAGCCATGCCAGATAGGGTTTTCCGAGCAGACGGTTGTCGAGCACGTAGCGGATCAGCCGGGCGGACGGGTCACGGCGATAGTTCTCGGCGACCGACAGGATACGGCGGTTTTTGTGGGCGGCGTCCATCATTCGGCGACAGGCTCCGACCGTGATGGCCATCGGTTTTTCGACCATGACGTGCAGACCGAGTTCGAGCGCTTGACAGGCCACCGTATGGTGAAAGGCGGGATCGGTTACCACTGATACGGCGTCAAGATCGGGCAGATGTCTACGCATGGTTTCCATGTCCGTAAACGTCGCGGGTCGGTGACCGAACAGTTTTTCTGCTTCCGTCGCGGCCATGTCGGCGTTTTCCTGCCGGATATCGCACAAGGCGACCAGTTCGACGTTGTTGAGAGACGTCAGCGCCAGTTCCTTCATACCGTAGAGATGTCGGGTTCCCATACCGCCGCAGCCCACCAGGGCAAGTCTGATGCGATCCATGAACGATCCGGAAAAGAGGTGCGAAAGTGAAATTCGAAGAGACGATGTCCGACAGGCACAAGATACGGTTCCGTCGTCGCCGGAGCAAGCCGGAACACGGAAGGAGATTCACGGTTGACAGGTTGGCCGACACACGGTAAGTTCGGGCCGAACCTGTTTTGCCGGGAAACGTATTTTTTGCTTCGAAAAGCCTGTCCTGAGCCTGTCAAAAGACTCAGCATGGGCTAAAAAAATATCTCTCATTCTTATCTTTTCCTAATGTCTTCCTACGACTACGACATCATCGTGATCGGCAGCGGCCCCGGCGGCGAGGGGGCGGCCATGAAATCGGTCAAGGAAAGCAAACGGGTGGCGGTAGTGGAGCAGACGCCACCTGTCGGGGGCAACTGCACGTATCGCACGACGATTCCAAGCAAGACCCTGCGTCATGCCATCCAACAGTTGGCCGAAAACCGCTACAACCGACCGGTCGATTACCCTGCCCTGCTGGCCTCCACCATGCCGGTGCTTGAGCAGCAGGCCGCATTACGCCGGACATACTACGAACGCAACGAGGTAGATATTCTCTACGGACGGGCTTCGTTTCTCGATCCGAATACCGTCGAGGTAGCCCTTACCCACGGCGGGGTTGAACAGTACACCGCTTCCGGCTTTATCGTCGCTTCGGGTTCGCGGCCCTATCATCCTCCGGATGTGGATTTCTCGCATCCCCGTGTCCTCGACAGCGACACGGTCTTGGCGCTCAAAGACAACCCTCGATCGATCTGTATTTACGGCGCTGGGGTGATCGGGTGTGAATACGCTTCGATCTTCCGGGGGCTGCGGATCAAGGTAAATCTCATCAATACACGCGATCGGCTGTTGTCGTTTTTAGATGACGAGATTGTCGACGCGCTGGCGTATCATCTGCGCGAACAGGGAGTGTTGATCCGGCACGGGGAGACGTACGACAGTATCGAACCCGATGACCGAGGGGTACGGGTGTATCTTCAGTCCGGCAAACAGATATATACCGACTATTTTCTGTGGGCCAACGGACGAACGGGCAACTCGGACAACATGGGATTGGAACGCATCGGGGTGGAGATCAACGAGCGCGGGGCGATCAGGGTGGATGCGGATTACCGGACTTCTCAGCCGCATATTTATGCGGTCGGAGATGTGGTAGGGTATCCGAGTCTTGCCAGCGCGGGGTACGATCAGGGGCGGTTTGCGGCTACACACCTGATTTTTGGATTGTGCGAATACCATTTAGTTGAGAATATTCCGACGGGCATCTATACGATCCCGGAGATCAGTTCGGTGGGAGCGACGGAGCGCGAGTTGACCACATCCAAAACGCCCTATGAGGTGGGACACGCGTTTTTCCGACATCTGGCTCGCGCACAGATCACCGGGCATACGACCGGAATGTTGAAAATTCTTTTTCACCGTGAGACGTTGCAGATTCTCGGCATCCACTGTTTTGGCGCGCAGGCGTCCGAGATCATCCACATCGGCCAGGCGATCATGTCACAGCAAGATGCAGGCAATACGCTGCTGTATTTTGTCAACACCACGTTTAACTATCCGACCATGGCCGAGGCGTATCGTGTGGCGGCCCTCAACGGACTAAACCGAGTGCGTTAAAACGGCAAAACGGGTTCGGCGCATGGGACGCTGATGGGGCCCATCGCCGGACCCGTTTTTCCGTTGGAGATTTGGCGTGATAGGCTCTACCGGTCGCGCGGGAGCGGCGCAAACCGTGTCATTCCGAGACGATCAAAGGTTATGACTATCGACACGGCCAGCAGAACTTTGATTGCGTCACCTGCTAGAAACGGCAGCACACTCATACCCAGCACGGCGAGCCACCCCACGGATTGCAACAGAACTACATTGAAATAGAAATACAGATAAACCGTTCCAGCGGTAACAATAACCGCCTGACCGGCAATCAACGCGATCAGGGTGCGTCGCCGGGTAGGACACGCCGCTCGCTCGCGTATGTATCCCACGACATACGCCCCCCCGATAAATCCGAGGAGATAGCCAAAGGTCGGTGAGAGCGTCATTCCCGGTCCGCCGCGCCCCCCCGCAAACACTGGAAGCCCCACAAGCCCGATAAATACGTACACCGCCTGACTGGCGGCCCCGTTCCGGCTACCGGTCAGTGCCCCTGCCAGCAACACAACGCAACTCTGAAGCGTAACCGGAACCGGCCCTATCGGTACGGCGATAAAGGCGCTGGCCACCGTGAGCGCCACAAACAACGCGCTGATCGTCAGGTTCTGGGCAGGGACCATAACGTCTCCGATATAGCCGTCAAGCACCAGATGGCTGGTATAGGCCGTCACGGAAACGGCGTAGCACATGAGCAGAAAAGGTTGTACTTCTTCGCTCAGCAGCATCGGGGTCAGAAAAAAGACCGCCGGGACGAGCAGGGCGGCGAGCCAGGTGTGGGTCCATCCCCGGTGTTTGTCGATCACCGGGAGTATGGCGGCAAGACCCAGTAAGGCGGCGGCGCGATAGTTGCGTTCGCAGAGGAGATAGAGATCGAGGAGCAACATGAGACGGTAAAACAGGCGCTGCGAGGTGCTGCCGATGTCGATGTCGGGAAAACACGCGGAGAGAAGACCGACCGCGATAAGGATGCCAAGGTTGGGCGCTTCCCGAAGCGTCAAGTAGGCATGGAGCGAGTCGTTCTGCCACAACACCACGCCGATCCCGGCGATGGCAAGCGCGGTAGCGATAAATCCGCCCCACAGATGTCGTCGAAAAAAGGCCATGAAAATGCCGCTCTCGGTCTTGCCGACCTCTGGAAATCTATCTTATCCGCGTTCGGTTGGTTTTTCCGGCATGCGTCGGGAGATACACTTAACCTTCTCTAAACTGTCGCATGGCCGTCGTCAGTCGTGCCAAGGGCATACCCACGACATTGTAAAAACACCCTTCCACCCGTTCGATCAACGCAGCGCCATAGCCTTGCGCCCCGTACGCTCCGGCTTTGTCAAGGGGTTCGCCCGTGGCCACATACGCCGCTATCTCGGCCTCGGAGCAACCCCGAATAAAGACAGTCGTCGTCTCGTAAAAAGTCACGGCGCGTTGTGTACCGGTTTCGACGAGGGCGACGCCTGTGATCACACGATGCGCGTGTCCGGCAAGACGGCCAAGCATATCCGCCGCCTCGGCAGGACTTTTCGGTTTTCCGAGGATGTGGCTTTCAAACACTACAATGGTATCCGCACCGATGACCGTGCGTCCGGTCAGGGGTATCGTCACCGCGACCTTGCTCGCCTTGCGCAGGGCCAGCGTTATCGCTCCCGCCGCCGGATCGTCAAACGATACGTCGGTTTCCGGCGCGTGCGAAACGATCACCTCGAAGGCGAGGCCGATCTGCGTGAGCAGGCTGGCGCGGCGTGGCGACCCGGATGCAAGAACGACCGGCTCCATCAGGGACTCTCCACGATAAACGTTACCGGTCCGTCGTTGACGAGTGAGACTTTCATGTCGGTCCCAAAACGTCCCGTCGCCACGGTCAAGCCATGACTTTTGAGCCGTTCCACGGCCTGGTCGTACAGCTGTTCGGCCGTGTCGGATGGTGCGGCGAGGTCAAAACCGGGGCGTCTACCCTTTCGTGTGTCGCCATACAAGGTAAATTGTGAAATCGCCAATACCGCACCGCCCGTATCCAGGAGCGAACGGTTCATTTTTCCGTTTTCGTCGGCAAAAATGCGCAGGTTAACGCATTTGTCTATGACAAACGCCACGTCGGTGTTGGTATCGGTGCGCGCGACGCCGATAAGCAGTGCCAGCCCCGGTCCGATGGCCCCGACGATCTCTCCGTTGACGCGCACCGACGCTTCGGTCACTCTTTGCAACACTACCCGCATCAGGTCCGTCCGAGCAAAAGGGCCAGCAGTCCCAGCGCCATGTCCGCCTTGAGCAGACGGCTTATCCGTCCGGCGTTTTGGGCGCTGGCATCGGTCCACAACGTCCACAGCGCATACAGAATCACAAGATCGACAAGCATAACGAGCGACAGATAGATTACGACGGACCAGCCAAAATATACGGGAACGAGCGTCACGACGATCAGCAGAACAAATACCGACGTGACTGCGGCGAGCGCGCCGGTAGGGCCGTAGCGGATCGGGATCGAGCGCGACCGCGCGGGGCGGTCGCCCGGTATGTCTTCGATATCTTTAACGATTTCTCTTCCCAGATGAAACAAAAAAGCCAAGCTCGCGGGAAAAAGCGATCGTTCCGGTTGTTCTCCAAGCAGACCGCCATAGGGAAAGGCAAGGCTGGCAACGGCGCTCACGACAAGGTTGCCGATTGCGCCTTGTTTTTTGAGCCGTGCGTTGTAGAGGGCGGCAAGCGCGGTGGCGGTCAGGGCAATGCCGAGATAAACAGGTCCGGTCAGACCCGCAAGCGCCAGTCCCGTCACCCCCAAAAGACCAGCAAACACGGCTGCCGACCGCAAAGATACGCGTCCCGAAGGAAGCGGTCGTCTCGGTTTGTTTTTCCGGTCGATGTCGATGTCTACACAGTCGTTGCCCGCGTTGGCGGCGGCGCAAAGAAAAAACGCCGACAGGGCGGCGCAAAGCGCGGTTTCGTCGAGTGGATTGCCATAGGCGTAAAACACACCGGTCAGGACCGAAGCAAAGGCGATGACCGCATTGACGGGGCGTGCCAGTTCGATAAACGCGAGAAACCGAGGAATCATCGCAGGTTTCCGGGAGAGGAGCTATATGCGGGCAAACATCCGAACCACTTCGATCAACATGCCGGGCTGATGGCGTAGGGCGGTCAAAAACACTTCACGAAGCGTAATGCGATCTTTTTGTCCGAGACGTTCGGCGGTCGCGTCAAAGGTCGCGTCTTTGAGTTTGTTGATCGCTTCTTTGACGCGATATACCCGGCGCTGGTGGTTGCCATACGCCTCGTCCCAGTCTTTGCGATACTGCGCCAGACGTTTTTTTGACACGTCGCCTGTTTTGATTGCCTCGGCGCCTACACGCCCGGCGATTTCACCTGCGATCATGGCGGTTCCGATTCCGCCGCCACTGATCGGGTTGACCTGATGCGCGGCGTCGCCCACGACCATGAGACCGTCGGTAAAGATTTCGTCGAGCGTATGGGCTACGGGCACGCTACCCACGACCATAGCCAGCGGTGTGCTGTCCGGGAACCGACGTTCGATAAACTCGTGAAGATAGGCGGTGGAAGATTTGTGACGGGTATATCTACCGCACACGCCGATGCCTACGTTGGCGGTGTCGGAGCTTTTGGGGAATATCCATGCGTAACCACCCGGCGCGATCTGCTGACCCAGAAAAAACTCGCAATAACCTTTGTCCGGTCGGACGTTGTCGAGCAGGTATTGAGTCGTCACTTCGAGGTCACGCAACGCGATCAGCGTGTTGATACCGGCCCAGCGAGCCACACGCGACTCCACGCCGTCGGCGGCAATGACCAGTGGGCATTGCACGGTATATTCGCGTCCTCGGGTGACCATGCGAACCCCGGCGATACGGTCTGCGTCACGCACCAACCCAGTCGCGCAAGTGCTTATTCGGACTTCTGCGCCCGCTTTTGCGGCACGGTTGGCGAGTTCGCGGTCGAAGACACGGCGCTCCAGTACATAGCCCATGCCTTCCTGCGTAAATTCGAGCGAAGCGCCGGAGGGAGCGTAGAGCCGGACACCCTCGATTTTTGCAGATATCCAGTGTGGGGCCGGATCGAGAAATCGATGAACGGTATCAACGGCGATACCTTCGGCGCATCGGACCGGCACACCGATTTCACGGTCTTTCTCGATCATGAGTACGTCGATGCCGCGTTCGGCGGCGGCCCATGCGGCCATCGCCCCCCCCGGTCCGCCCCCCACTACCACCATGTCGAAAACGTCTTTGGTCGAAAACATGTCGAACCTATCTGTTACAACGCCGTCCAGCCACCGTCCACCATAAGCGAGACACCAGTGACATACTCGGAGGCGTCCGACGCAAGAAAAACGATGGCCCCCTTGATATCTTCGTTACCCAACATGCGTCCCAACGGAACCCGTTTGGTATAATTTTCGAGAAACGGTGTGGGTTGATGGTTGAAATATCCGCCGGGACAGATACAGTTGGCCCGTATCCCATCTTTGCCAAAATAATTGGCAAGATACCGTGTAAAGTTGATCATCCCGCCCTTTACAAAGGTATAGTCGGGTGGCTGTTTCATGTCGGTTCCTTCGTACAGCGTAGGGTCATTGGCAACGACGCCATAGATGCTGGAGATGTTGATGATCGACCCGCGTCCGTGCGCTTTCATCGAAGGGATAAATGCCTTGCACATGGCAAACAGACCGACCATGTTGCCGCCGGCGCTGGCCGCCCAGTATTCGGGCGTCTGTTCGTCAAAACCACCGCCGCGCCCCACCACGGCGCTGTTTACCAAAATATCCAGTCGTCCGAACCGATTCAGCGTGCGGTGGGCCAGGTCGTCTATCGAGCCGGGGTCGGTGATGTCGAGCCGTTCCGCATGAACACGGTAACCCATCTGTGTTCTTTCATGGGCAAAGGCTTGGGTGCGTTCGAGCGAGCGCGATGCCACGATCACGGTGGCACCGGCTTCGGCCAGCGCGTCGGAGATGCTGCTGCCAAACTGTTCGCCCGCACCGCCCGACACCAGCGCGATCCGGTCGTTAAGCGAAAACCGGTCGAGAACGCCCAGATGATCATCCTTTCCAGACGTTGTAGGCCAGCATGACCCAGCCGACCAGAAAAGCCACGCCGCCCAACGGAGTAATCGCTCCCATCCATCGGATGCCGGTCAGACTCAAGACATAGAGACTTCCGGAGAAAAATATCGTCCCCACGACAAACATCCATCCGGCCACCGTAAGCGAGGCCGAAGGCTGTCGGGAGATCACAAGACCTATCGCCAGCAATCCCAGCGCATGATACATCTGATACCGTACACCCACTTCGAAAATGTCAAACAGATCGACGGGAAGACGGGTTTTGAGTGCGTGCGCGCCAAAGGCGCCGGCGGCGACGCCGACAAAGGCGGATAACGCACCGAGCAGGATAAAAAGACGGTCTGGGGTCATCACAGAATCCCTATGGGGGCGAGCCATCCGCCATCGACCGGAAGCGCGACGCCTGTGATCCATTCGGCGTCGTCGGACGCGAGAAACACGCACGCGCGTCCGATGTCACGCGGTTTGCCCAACCGAGGCAGCGGGGTCTTGTCGAGACAGTGCTGAATGTCCGCCTCGGTGAGATAGTCCTGAATCGGTGTCTCGATATACCCCGGGCAGACCGTGTTGGCCGTAATTCCGTGCGATCCCAGTTCCATGGCGATGTCGCGTGTCATGTTGACCACACCGGCCTTGGCGGGCGCGTAGGCCGGACCGCCACCTCCGTGAAAGGCGTGGACCGATGCTATGTTGACGATCCGCCCGGTCTTTGATTTTTTGAGGTGGGGGATGGCATATTTCATCGTGAGAAACAGCGCGCGCAGATTGACACCCACGATACGGTCCCAGTCGGCCATCACAAGCGATTGGCTGTCACCCGGTTTGAAAATGCCCGCGTTGTTGACGAGGATGTCAAGTTTCCCGAAATGCGCGACCGCCCGGTCGATAAGATGATGTACCGATGCTTCCTCGCTTACGTCGCATTCAACAAACAGTGCACGGCCACCGGTGTTTTCGATTTCGACGGCGGTAGGGGTGGTTATGTCTTTTTCATGGTATTTGCCACGTTTGGGGGTTTCCTGCACGTCGGCTACCACCACACAAGCCCCTTCACGGGCAAATTCCAGACAGATGCCTCTTCCGATTCCTGAACTTCCACCTGTTACGATGGCTACACGGTCTTTGAGTACCATGTTTTCCCCTTCATCCTTTCTCCTGTACTTCAAGCTGTCCTTCGGATGCGGCTACGACCGTGGCTACGGCCATGTCCCCCGTAACGTTGACGACCGTGCGGCACATATCGAGAATCCGGTCTACGCCAAGAACAAGCGCAACGCCCGATGCGGGCACCCCGGCCGATTCCAGCACGACGATAAGCATGATCAGCCCGGCTCCGGGAACCGGCGCGCTGCCTATGGATGCCAGCGTGGCGGTGAGTACGATGGTCGCCAGTGTGGTGAAATCCAGTCCCATGCCGAATGCAGTGGCGATAAAGACGGTCGCCACGCCTTGATACAGCGCCGTGCCGTCCATGTTGACGGTAGCGCCGAGGGGCAGGGCGAAGGCCGTGATTTCGCCGGGGACACCAAGTCGTTTTTCCGTCACCGCCATCGATACGGGTAAGGTGGCGCCGCTCGAACTCGACGAAAACGCTAAAAGTTGGGCCGGGGCGATGCTTCGAAAAAATCGGACAACCCCCATCGGAGAAAACAGCCTCAACATCGCCCCGTATAGACCGTACATGTGGAGACTCAGCCCAGCGACGACGGTCAGCGTGTACCATCCAAGCGCGCGCAACAGATCGACGGCTGCGGCGGGGTCGTTGCCGGCCACCTGTTGTATCGTTTTGACGATCAGCCCAAACACGCCGATCGGTGCGACGCGCATGACGAGTTCGACGATTTTGACGATGGCATGGGTAAGACCGTCGAGTACGTCGAGCAGTGGTTTTGCCTTTTCCGGAGGGATCAGGATCAGCGCGATGCCAAACAGGACCGCGAAAAAAACCACCTTGAGCATGTCCCGGTTGTTGCCGGAAGCGTTTACGATGTTGTCCGGGACCATGTCTACGAGTATCTGAAGCGGTCCGCGCGATTGGGTCACTGTCGCCGCGTCGATGCCTTTCTGCGTTTCGGCTTCGTAGGCGGTATGGAGTGTCCGGCGGAGGTCTTCCTGAATTCGCTCGCCGGGTTGCAAAACCGACGCCAGCACAAGACCGATCATCACGGCGACGGAGGTGGTAAGTAGATACAGCGTGATGGTTTTGCCGCCGATCCGGGAGAGCTTCCTCATGTCGGATAGGGAAGCTACCCCGGTGGCAAGCGAGCCGATCACCAGCGGTACGGCGATCAGTTTGAGTAGATTGAGAAAGATGTCTCCGAACGGCACGATCCATGCGGAGGTAAAACGGCTCCATCCGAAGGAAGCGGAGCAGAGGCCGTAGACCGCGCCGCCCAGTAGTCCGGCGATGATCTGCCAGTGAAGTGGCATCCGGCGGAAGTCCTACACGTCCCGGAACAGGCTCTGCACGGCCCTGACGATTTTTTCCTCGTTTGGAATCGTGGCAGGTTCGAGACCGGGGCTGAATGGGACCGGAACGTCCATAGCACCGATGCGTTTGACGGGAGCGTCGAGATCGTCGAACGCTTCGTCGGCGATCATGGAGGCGAGTTCGCCCGTAACGCCGAAACTACGGTATCCTTCGTCCACCACTACGGCGCGGCTGGTTTTGCGAACCGAGGCGAGAATCGTGTCTTTGTCGAGCGGGGACAGGGTGCGCGGGTCTACGACCTCCACCGACACGCCTTCCTGGGCCAACGTTTCGGCGGCGGCAAGCGCCGTATGTACCATGCTCGACGTCGCCACGACGGTCACATCCGTTCCTTCGCGCTTGATGTCGGCCACGCCAAACGGAATCGTATATTCGCCGCTCGGAACCATGCCTTTCATGTTGTACATCATCTTGTCTTCATAAATGATCGTCGGGTTGTCGTCTCGAATGGCGGTTTTGAGCAGCCCCTTGAGATCGGCGGGTGTGGAGGGGATGGCTACCTTGATCCCCGGGATATGGGCCAGCCATGCCTGAAGACTCTGTGAATGCTGGGCGGCGGAAGAGCGACCCGCCCCGATCGTCGTGCGGATCGT
>VGJU01000111.1 GCA_016867335.1 Candidatus Zixiibacteriota bacterium
TCCGCCGGAGCGAATGTGTCCGCAGGTCTGAAAGTAGCCGGAGAACTTGGCGCCGGCCACTGCGTGGTCACCATACTCTGCGACACCGGTGAACGGTATCTTAGTCTGCGCGAATACTACGAAGGGTCTTCCGAATAGTCTCTATCAGGAGCATATCATGCCCGTATCCATCAAAATTCCTACCCCGTTGAGAAAACTTACCGCCAACCAGTCGGAGGTAAATATCGAAGGCGACACCATCGGCGCGATTCTGCAAAACATGGACGCCTCGTATCCGGGTATCCGGGAACGTATATGCGACGACTCCGGAAGTGTAAAACGGTTTATCAATATCTATGTCAACGAAGAAGACATCCGTTTTCTTCAGGGTACGGCCACGCAAGTAAAAGATGGCGACCGCATCGCCATCGTGCCTGCCATTGCAGGTGGCAGGTAAGTCGATATGACCGGTTTTTCCGTCAAAGTGCCTTCGACGACGGGCAATCTCGGATCGGGCTTCGACTGTGTAGGGATGGCGTTGGGACTGCATAACACGGTCCAAGCCCGTGAGACGTCCACCGGTCTTTGGGTCGAAATAGAGGGCGAAGGTGCGTCGCTCGTTCCCGCCGATGCATCCAATCTGTGTGTAAAGGCGGCGTACGCCGTATTCGACCGGACCGGATACCGCCCGACAGGTCTGCATTTCAAATTGCGCCATGCCATTCCGGTGTCGAGAGGGCTGGGAAGCAGCGGCGTCGCTATCGTGGCCGGCGCGGTTGCCGCCAATGAAATCGCAGGCAGACCCCTCGACACGGCCGGTCTGCTCCGGATATGCTCCGATCTCGAAGGCCACCCGGACAACGTGGTTCCCTCTCTGCTCGGTGGTTTGTCCATAAGCGGCGAACGAGATGGCGTCATCGTGTACCGCACCTTCGAGATTCCCGTCAACCTGATGGCAGTAGTCGCTATACCTGAATTTACACTCGATACCAAAGTCGCGCGCGGGGCGTTGCCGTCCAACGTGTCCCTGAGCGATGCCGTATTTAACCTGTGCAGCGTGGGGCTTCTGGTCGGCGCACTGGTCTCCGGCGACTACGGTCTGCTCCGGCACGGCATGGCAGATCGTCTGCATCAGCCGTATCGAAAACCACTCATACCGGGGCTTGGCAACGTGATAGAGGCGGCGCTCGACACCGGCGCGCACGGCGCGGCGCTTAGCGGCGCCGGTCCGACCGCTATCGCGCTTTCCACCCAAAACCACCGGGAAATCGGCGAAGCCATGGTCTCCGCTTTCGCGCAAAGCGGCGTAGAGAGCCATTTTCGCATCCTTGCCATCGACAACGACGGCACGACCGTATCGCCTCTGTAGCCCGTTCGGACGGCCGTCTCACCTCAGATTCCATCCCCTATGCAGCCTCTTCACGGTCTCCGGGTCATCGACCTGACGCGCGTCCTTGCCGGTCCCTACGCCACCATGATCTTGGCGGACCTCGGCGCCGAAGTCGTCAAGATCGAATCGCCCGAAGGAGACGAATCTCGCGGATTCGGGCCGTTCAAAAACGGCGTCAGCGGATATTTTCAGAGCGTCAACCGGGGCAAGAAAAGCGTGACGCTCGACCTCAAACACCCGGATGGCGTGGCTATCCTGAAACGCCTGATCCACGAAGCCGACATTCTGGTCGAGAATTTCCGTCCCGGCGCCATGAAACGGCTTGGTCTCGACTACGAAACACTCCGAACCGAGCATCCGGCCTTGATCTATGCCGCCTGTTCCGGTTTTGGGCATACGGGTCCTATGTCGCAGGAGGGCGCGTATGATATGATCATCCAAGGTATGGGCGGCGTCGTGAGCATCACCGGCGAACCGGATCGCCCTCCAGTGCGTGTCGGCGTTTCGATAAGCGACCTTTCCGCGGCCCTGTTTACCGTCGTCGGCATCCTTACCGCCCTGCATACCCGACATCTTACCGGATGCGGCCAGTTTGTCGATATCGCCATGCTCGACTGTCAGGTGGCGCTTTTGGAAAACGCCATCGCCCGGTACGACATGACCGGCATAACACCGGGGCCGCTGGGTTCGCGGCATCCTTCCATCACACCGTTTCAGGCGCTGCGTACCCGTGATGCGTGGATCATGGTCGCCATCGGCAATAACCGGCTATGGCGGGCATTCTGCGAAACGCTGGAATTACCCAACCTCATACACGACCAACGGTTTTCCACCAACGAGCGACGCACGGAAAACCACAGTCTGCTGGAACCGATGCTCAACGAGGTCATGACGACCCGAACCTCTGCCGAGTGGTTGACCGCGCTCCACGCCCACGACATTCCGTGCGGCCCCATACAGTCCGTGGACGAGGTGATGACGCATCCGCAAGTGCTGGCGCGCGACATGATCAGAACCATCCTCCATCCGGTCGCAGGCCCCCTGCGCATGCCCGGAAGCCCAGTAAAACTGTCCGACTTCGTCTTTCAAAACGATCGGGCCGCGCCGGCTCCCGGCGAACATACCGGTGAACTTCTGACCTCGCTACTCAGTCTCCATCCCTCCGAACTGGAACGTCTGCGCCGTGATCACGTCATCGGATAAAAGGTCCGGCGGGAACCAGGCATGACCCCATCGACCGAAACGCATACCGAACAGGACAACCACAACATCTTACGCAACGCCGGTACGTTGCTGATTGCCAAAATCTTTACCACCGGGCTGGGGCTTGTGCTTGTGCTTTTTCTGGCCCGTCATCTCGGTGTCGAACGGTTTGGCGTCTATACACTGGCGTATTATTTTGCCTCTTCGTTTATCATTCTCGGAGATATCGGGCTAAGCAATTTTTTGACACGGGAAATCGCACGCGCCCGTCACAAAGCCGACGATATACTCGGTCGTATCATCCCGCTCAAAATAGCCTTGAATCTGTGGGCGTACGGACTGGGAGTTGGGGCGCTCACTTTGCTCGGCTATCCGGACACAACCCAGCAGGTCGTACTGGTAACACTGACGGCGCAACTGTTTTTCGGCGCTTTTATCCAGACGTTTCACCACGTCTTTGAAGGCTTTGAGCAGATGCAGTTCGTGGCCATGCTCGAAATGGCCAAAAAGGCCATCGAACTCATTCTGTGCGTGGTGCTTTTGTCGATGGGATACGATCTGATTCACATGATGCTGGGGTTGGCCGTCAGTGAGGTTGGGTTTGCTTTGGCCGGATGGCTGACCGCACAAAAATGGCTCCGGCTCTCGATCCATCCCGTTATTGATATATACCGATGGGGCCAGCCCATAAGAGATGCCATCCCGTACGGACTTATTCTGGTATTTTTCGAAGTCATGACCAGCACAGACACCATTATGTTGGCAAAGTTCAGAACCGAAGAAGAGGTCGGCTGGTATGGCGCCGGTATCCGGGTCACTACCGTGCTGTCGTATGTTCCGCTTATGGTTGCCACCGCCATGTTTCCAACCGCCGCTCGGATTATGGCCTCGTTCGAAAGTTCCAAAGACATTCTCGTCGGCGTGTTCCGCGTCATGGCGCTTATCGCTGCGCCTATCGGTGTGGGGCTGACGGTGACCGCGCCGGAGGTGATCCATCTGCTGTATGCGGAAGCCTATGCACCTGCCTCAGAACCGCTCCGTCTTCTGGGATGGAGCATTGCCGTGTATTGTATCGGCATTCCCGCCGTGTTGTTTTTGAGTGCCACCAACCGACAGCGGTATGCGACCGTCGTAGCCGGTGGAGCCGCCGCCGTAAACGCGGCAATCAATTTTTTTCTGATTCCGGCATGGGGAATGATGGGCGCGGCAACCGCCACGCTGATGGCCCAAATCATCGTCGCGGGGTGCTGTTATGGCAAACTGAGGTCGATTTTTGGGGGACTTAGTCTGCTGAAAACGCTCTCAAAAGCCCTTTTCGCTGCATCGGGGATGGGCGCGGCGGTCTATGCCTTGTCCGGACTGCCGATCGTCTTGACCGTACTGGCCGGCGTGGTCGTTTACGTGCTGTTGCTCTGGCTTGTGCGCGCCATACACCGAGACGATCTGGCGTATCTCCAAAAATTTTCGATACGTCGGAAGGACTGAACCCTACGGTCTGCCGCAACCCTTTCGGCGGTTGCGGTAGACCCCTGCACTTTGCGGCAAACTGCAAATCCCACGACACGCTCGCAACGCTCGTCCGAGTTATGTCGAAGACTTGCTACGGGAAATCTTCAAAGAGAGTCTCTCATGTCTTCCGCACTGCGTCATGACATCCTTTCCGGCGTGACGCTCGCCGCCGCGCTATCTCCGACGATTTTTATCACATCCGTATTGTGGGGTATGACCGGACAGGACGCCACCCAGAGCGCTGCCGCGTTCTGTCTTCTTTCGGCACTTGGCATAGCCGTCGCATCCCGACTGGCGGGGTGTCCCGTGCTCATGGGGCCGAACATAGGCTGGACGGCGATGTTCGTCTTTCCCATGTACTGGGGTCAAGCCGCCTCCATAAACACCCTGTTGTGGATCGGTTTTTTGTCCGGGGCCGGGGTCGCACTATTGGGGCTTTTCGGCGTGGGCGGACTGCTTTTCCGCCGTGCTCCTGCGTATCTACCTCTCGTCATGACCGCCGTCGTCGGCGTCGTACTGATGGGAACCGGACTCAAATATGCCGGCGTCGTCGTGGATCATCCCGTAGCGCTGACAGATATCGGCAACGTCATCGGACGTGGTCCTGTGGTCTTCTACGCCGGTCTGGCGGGCGCAATCGTCGCATGGGCGCGAAAGTGGCCTTTTCCTCCTGCCGTCGGGTTGTTGTGCTCGCTTGTCACGGCAGGGACGCTCGGTGTTTTTTCAGACCTGCAATGGGGCGCCGTTCCTGATATCCGAATCGCGCTTTCCTTTTTCCCGTCGGACCCCGGCGTGTTTGTATCCGAATACGGCGGGATTGTTCTGGCGTCGTCTACCCTGCTTGCGTTCGAGATGAGCGCACTGACACAGACGCATCGGCATTGGCACGGGCTGGGGGAACAAGAGGCGGACCGGCTGTTGGTCATTTCCGGATTTATGTGGATGGTTGCGCCGCTGTTTGGCGTGCCCGGTGTATCTATGATCCCCGAAAGCGGTCTTTCAGGCGCGATGCAGACAAACCGACGGCAGGCGGGATATGGCGCGGCCCTGCTGATCGGTGCAGGGCTTGGGATTCCGGCGCTGGTGGAATACGCCGGCAAAGGGTTGGCGATCGGAGCCGAGGCGATGCTGTACCCCGTTCCCGCCATCCTGCTGTTGGCCGCAGGCATCGCCTGTTTTGCCGCGCTCAAGGAGATAAACCGCGACAATGCGGAAGCATGGATCGCCGGCGGACTGGCGTGTGCGCTGGCGTTTTTTTCAAACAGCCTTGCAACGGGCTTTATTGCCTGTGTGGGTGTTTATACGGGGTTTAACTTGTTCCGAGAGGGCATTCGGAGTGTCCCTCCGGTGTGGTACGTCGTCCTTTCGGTATGGATGGCGCGGTATATCGTGATGTAAGGCGTCACCGACCGGCGTGCAAAAGCAAAGACCGATACCCGTTTTCGCCCCACACCCCGGGCAAATCATGCCCAGCGTCACCAACTGTCGATTTCGTGACCCTGGCGTGGAAACCAGATAAAATCGACCGTAAAAGAAAGCGCCACGCCGACGCAAAACCCCACGAGAACGCCAAGAAAAAAAGGTTGGGCTCGTTTGTAGCGCATGACGCCTCCGGTGCTGAGCAATATCGCCTTAACCAGCCATGCCAAAAACACACTAAACATCGCTTGATCGGTGGCATAGGCAGAGGCGACGGCAAAACCGACGGGATGCAGGGGCCATCCGGGAAAGGCGTATCGCAGTTGTATCAATCCCCACATTACGGCGGCGCCCAGTCCGAGAAACCCAAGGTCCATCAGGCCAAACGCCGTAGGCGTCGAAATCCACCGTACCACGTTGTCGTAGAACAGGGTATTTCCTCCGGCAAACCCCCATTCGCCAAAATTGCCTGCCCCGTTGCGTTCATACCCCAAGTAGATGGTATAGACGACACAGGTGACGATACTGACCGCAAGACTCAGAAATACGACGCCAAAGATGTGGTTGCGTGCGCCCTCGATCTCTTGGCTGACTCTGGCGACATGGGCCATGGCGTTCATGCCCAGCGTCCGCCAGTTGCGGGCAAAGGCGTTGGCCATTCCCATGGCGGTAAGCCCGGACGGCGACACGTTGGACGACCCCACGACCGAGATGGCAAAGTCGTGTGCGTTGAGCGGTAGGTCGAGCAATACGACTCCCGTTTCGGCCGACGATGCGGGTTACCCCCAGATACAGCGTCAGGACGCATCCCATCAGCACGGCCGCGACCCACAGTTCCATGCCGGCGCGATTGAGCCAAAGTAGGATATAGACAAGTCCCAACAGAAAACCGACAAGGGCGGTCCGGTAGGAAAGCAGTTCGCGGCTGTCGTCCACCGCCACCGCCAGCCCCAAGGCTTTTTTGACCACGTCGGTCAGATGTCGCCGCGCCATCCATAGCCCCCACAGGACGAAGAAAAAGAACCCGCCGATGTTTTGTGCCGCCGTAGCGCTCGAAATACCCGTGTTGGGACTGCTGAGGTTAAACCCGAACTGGGCGAGTATGCCTTCCTGCATGATAGCCAGCAACCGGAATACCCAGATGCTGAAAAGCACGTCTACATTGGCAAAAAAGGCAAACCCAAAAACCAGCCAGTTGAGCCGGATGAGTATCGGAGGAAAACCGTTGGCGATGGTGACCGGGGTCGTAAACTGTTTGCCAACAGGGATGGGCGCGAGCCATCCGAAATACCCGACGATATTCCAGAGCACGATAAACAGCGTTATGCCGAACCCTGCCAGAAAGGCGTAGCTACGTACGGCGTCCGGCACGGTGCGTCCATCCCGGCCTTCTTCGGCCAGCATGAGCGGAACCAGCGCGAGCGGAAATGAGAGTTTTTCGTGGTCTACCCACTGTTTTCGGAGCAGGATCATCATACAGGCGCCTGTGGCGAAGAGCGCTAAAAAAAAGGAAGCCCACCACAGAAAAGGCGGAAGCCACGCCCCCCATGGAATTTGGCCGGATGCGGGCAATCCTTCGAAAAACCACTTCATGACGCCCCCCTGATTGCTGGCGACGAGCCAATCGGGGAGAAAGCCGAAAAACACCTCTTCCCAGCGGTTTTGCGGGGTGGCAAAATAGTAAGGCGTGCCTATGAGCGCGACAAAGTACGTGGTAAAAGCCCAGCCGGGGATGGCCGAGGCGGTAAGGAGCATGAAAAATACAACCAGCAGTTCGTAAAAGGAAAAGGGGGCAATGACCCGGCGGTGTTTGAGCGCCCAGTTGACACCGACGAGCAGGAGATAGGGCAACAGCGCGGCGACGGGCAAGTGGGCGACCGGGATCGTGGCGGATCGCCCTATATAGGAAGAGTAGGTAATCCAGATACAGGAAACAATCGAGAGAAAAAGACCGACGGCGACGGCGCGCAAGGTGACGATGCGCGGAGCGTCACCGGGAGGAAAAGGTTCGGGGGACCGATCGGCGGCAGGGGCAATCCGGGAGGGTGTGGTGGGGCGAACCTGATCCACGGCGTTGCCGCCTCCACCGGCGTTTTTACACGGCTTCGGCGATCAGGGAGCCGACCGCGTCGGTTCCGTATCCCATTTTGCCTGCGTCCATGCTTTTCATCTTGAGAATCGTCGTCATGATGGCGCGTTCCACGGCGGTGGCGGCGGTCTGTTCGCCAAGTTGCGCCAGCATCATTTGTACCGCGCCGATCGCCGCGATGGGGTTGATGACGTTCTGTCCCGTGTATTTGGGGGCGGAACCCCCGATCGGCTCGAACATCGACACCCCCGAAGGGTTGATATTGCCACCGGCCGCTACCCCCATGCCCCCCTGTATAATGGCACCCAGATCGGTGATGATGTCGCCGAACATATTCGTGGTGACAATGACATCAAACCATTCCGGATTTTTGACCATCCACATGCAGGTGGCATCCACGTGGGCATAGTCGGCCGTGATGTCGGAATACTCTTTGGCGACTTCGTAGAACACGCGCTGCCAGAGGTCGTGGGCGTAGGTAAGCACATTGGTCTTGGCGCACAGCGTCACTTTTTTGTCTTTGTTGCGTGACCGAGCCAGATCGAAAGCATAACGGATACAACGTTCCACGCCCCTGCGGGTGTTAATCGACTCCTGAACCGCCACTTCGTTGGGCGTCCCCTTTTGATAAACACCCCCCGCTCCCACGTACAGGTCTTCGGTGTTTTCGCGCACCACGACAAAGTCGATGTGTTCCGGTTCTTTGTTTTTGAGCGGGCATTCCACACCGGGATACAGCTTTACCGGGCGGAGGTTGATGTATAGATCGAGCTCGAAGCGTACACGTAGCAGGATACCTTTTTCGAGGACGCCGGGTGGGCAGTCCGGGTGACCGATTGCACCGAGATAGATGGCGTCGAAATGACGCAACTCGTTGAGCGCTTCGTCCGGCAGAATGTCACCCGTTCTCAGATACCGTGCCCCACCAAAATCGTATTCCGTGCATTCGTATTCAAAATTGAACTTGGTTCCTGCCGCCCTGAGCACCTTAAGTCCTTCCTGAACGACCTCGGGACCGGTGCCGTCACCCGGAATCACTGCAATCTTGTACAAGTCTTCCTCCGAAACAGGAAAGGTTACAGCAACCCGCTGTGACGGGCTACCAGTTGATTCAGCGAACTCAGATAGGCTTGGATACCGGCTTTTACGACATCGGTATCCGCTGACCGCCCGAAAAAGGTCTGGGTGTGATAGCTCACCCGCACGGTAACGTTGTGTACGCCTTCCTTACCGTTGGCCGAAGTTTGTATGTCTTCGAGATGCGAGGGCAGTTTGGTGATGCGGTCGATGGCATCGAAGGCCGCCAACAGCGGACTGCTCCCCGTTCCGGACTCGGCGATGCTTTCTCCGCTGATATGGATGCGGACATGCGCCGTCGCCGCCTGCTGACTTCCGGATGTGGCGTGAAAATCCTCGAGCAGATACTGCTCAGGCACGTCCATCGGCGCGTCGGAGACGATATGATGCAGGTCTTCGTCCGTGACTTCTTTTTTGCGGTCGGCGACCGTAAGAAACCGTGCGTAGATATGCTCGAACGCTTCGCGGTGACTCGCGTCGTAATAATGACCGACTTTTTCCAGACGATGGCGAAGCGCATGACGACCGGAGCGGGCGGTAAGGACGATGTCGCTTTTTTCGATGCCCACATCTTCCGGGCGCATGATCTCGTAGTTGAGTCTATTTTTGAGAAACCCGTCCTGATGGATGCCGGAGGAGTGGGCAAAGGCGTTGGCCCCGACAATGGCTTTGTTGCGTTGGACCGGCATGTTCATGAGTTCGCGCACCATCAGGCTGGTCGGATAGATCTCCTGGGTTCGGATACCGGTTCGACCGCCGTAAAAATCGCCCCGCATCTTGATCGCCATGACGATCTCTTCGAGTGAGGCGTTCCCGGCACGCTCACCCACTCCGTTGATCGTACACTCTACCTGTTGCGCTCCGGCTTTGACTGCGGCCAGAGAATTGGCGGTAGCCATGCCAAGATCGTTGTGACAATGGACGCTTACCTTTGCCCGGTGGATGTTGGGAACTCGTTCGATGATACGGCGGATCAGGTCGCCCCACTGCTCCGGAACGGCGTACCCCACCGTATCGGGGATATTGACGACCGTAGCGCCTGCGTCGATCACGGCTTCCAACGTCCGGCAGAGATAGTCGAAATCGCTCCGTGAGGCGTCTTCCGTGGAATATTCGATGTCATCGCAAAGATTTCGGGCGAATTTTACCGCCGCCACGCCCATTTCAAGGATTTCATCGCGCGATTTGCGGAACTTGGTCTCCAGGTGGGTATCCGAGGTGCCGAGCACCATGTGGATGCGTTTGCGTTCGGCGGGTTTTACCGCTTCGGCGACGGCCTCAATGTCCGCTTTGACGGCACGGGCGAGCGCGGTAATCGTCGGACCTTTTACTTGTTCGGCGATGGTTTTGATCGCGGCAAAATCACCTGGCGAAGACGCCGCAAACCCCGCTTCGATCACGTCCACACCCAGATGCGCCAGTTGGTGCGCGATCTGAAGTTTCTCATCTCGGTTGAGCGAAGCACCCGGAACTTGTTCGCCGTCACGCAATGTCGTATCAAAGATATCGACTTTTCTGGGTTCCATACCTCTGCCTCCACGCCCCACCCGGCGGCGTACCGGGCTACCGGCGTTTTTCGATCCAGCTCATCATCTTGCGCAGTTCGCGTCCTACTTGGGTGATCTGGTGTTCGGACGCCTGTCGGCGGAGCGCATTCATGGTCGGACGGTTGGACTGATTTTCCAGAATCCATTCCCGGGCAAATTCTCCATCCTGTATCGACTTGAGAATGCGTTGCATTTCCGCCCGGACGTTTTCGTCGATAACTCGCGGGCCGCGTGTCAGATCGCCAAACTCTGCCGTGTCGCTGATCGAATAGCGCATCCCTTCGATGCCACCTTCGTACATAAGATCCACGATAAGTTTGAGTTCGTGAAGACACTCGAAATAGGCGATTTCGGGCTGATAGCCCGCTTTGACCAGCGTTTCGAATCCAGCCAGCACCAGCGCCGTCGTGCCGCCGCACAGGACGGTCTGCTCGCCAAACAGGTCGGTTTCGGTTTCTTCCTGAAACGTCGTTTCGATAACACCGCCGCGCGTGCCGCCCACGCCTTTGGCGTAGGCCAGCCCGATCTCGCGTGCCTTGCCGGTCGGGTTCTGCTGGACGGCCAGCAAGCACGGCACGCCGCCGCCTTCGGTAAACACCCGACGGACCAGATGGCCCGGCCCTTTGGGGGCGACCATAAACACGTCGATGTGATCGGGTGGCTGTATCTGGCGGAAATGGATGTTAAACCCGTGCGCAAAGGCCAGCGCATTGCCCGGTTTCAGGTTAGGTTTGATCTCCGACTCATAGAGCCGGGCCTGAAGTTCGTCATTTACAAGTATCATGACGATGTCTGCATCGGCTGCCGCCTCAGCAACGGTGCGCGGCTGGAAGCCGTCTTTTTCGGCGGCTTCCCACGACTTGCCTCGACGCAATCCCACGATGGAATTCAGACCGGAATCCTTGAGGTTGAGCGCGTGGGCGTGTCCTTGGCTCCCGTATCCTATGACGGCGATGGTTTTGTTCTGAAGCAATCCCAAATCGGCGTCATGATCGTAATACATTCTGGCCATGCCATTCTCCTTAAAACGTTACATGCGGTACAGGGGAAAGAAAGAGGATTCCGTCAGGCAAGGTCGGCGGTAATTTTTCTGCGTTCCTTTTCCCATACCGGAACAGGTAATTCGGGTGTCGGCGCGTCTTTCGAGATAAAGTCGCGCGCCATGGCTACGCGCCCGGTGCGGGCTACTTCACGGAGTCCAAAGGGTCGAAGCAGACCGATGATGGCATCGATCTTGTCTTCGTTTCCGACGACTTCCATCGTCATGGTTTTCTGACTGATATCGACGATTTTGGACTGAAAAATCTCGGAAATCTGGACGATTTCCTGTCGAGATTCTCTTGAGGCATTGACTTTGATCAACGCGAGTTCCCGATTGATATAGCTGGTTTCGGTCAAGTCCACCACCCGGATGATGTCGATCAACCGGTTTAGCTGTTTGATGATCTGTTCGATGATCTTTTCGTCGCCATGGGTCATGATGGTCATGCGGGCGGTACCGGGTTCGCTGGCTTCTCCGACCGTGATGCTGTCGATGTTGAACCCGCGTCCGCTAAACAGCCCTGCAATTCGCGCCAAGACGCCGAATTTGTTTTCTACCAGAATGGATATGGTATGTCGTTGCATCGGTAAACCGCCCCTCGTGGTTTCAGTTGTTGCCTTCGATCATTTCGTGTGAAGCTGCGCCGGCGGGAATCATCGGATATACGTTGTCCTCTTCCGGGATGATCACGTCGATAAACACGGGGCGATCCGTTATTTTGGCGGCTTCCGCCCATGCGGCGTCCACCTCTTCGTCGCGGAAAATGCGCATGGCGACCGCTCCGTAGGCTTCGGCAAGTTTGACGAAGTCGGGGTTCGATCCACGCAAATCCACTTCCGAGTACCGTTTGGCATAAAAAAGGTCCTGCCACTGCCGCACCATGCCGAGAAACCCATTATTGAGCAGGACGATCTTGATAGGCAATCGGCAGGCGACCGCGGTGGCCATCTCTTGAATGTTCATCTGTATGCTGCCGTCTCCACTGATGACGATCACCTCTCGGTCCGGGCAAGCCATCTTGACGCCGATGGCGGCGGGAAGCCCAAACCCCATCGTGCCGAGTCCGCCGGAGGTGATCATGGAGCGGGGCCGTGTAAACCCGTACCACTGCGCCGCCCACATCTGATGCTGCCCCACGTCGGTGACTACAAGCGCCTCGCCGTGAGTCAACTGACCGATGCGTTCGATCACATACTGGGCGCGGATCGCGAGCGGGGCGGACGGCGTTGCCGGTTCGGAGTTGCCGTTTGCGCCGTGAAGCCCTTCTTCATGTACCGTAGCCGTACTGTCGTAGGTAAGCGGATGCTCGCGTTTCCACAAGTCGATCTGTTTGAGCCATGCGCCCGTATCGGCTTTGGTCACCATGGGGTTTAGCTCTTGAAGCACTCGTTTGACATCGCCTACGATCGGCAAATCGACCTTAACGTTTTTGTTGAGCGAAGACGGATCGATGTCGATATGGATTTTTTTCGAGTTGGGTGAGAACTCCGACAGCTTGCCCGTCACACGGTCGTCAAATCGCGCACCCACCGAGATGAGCAGATCACACTGCATAACCGCGGTGTTGGCGTACCACGTGCCGTGCATGCCCAGCATCTTCATCGACAACGGATCGTTTTCCGGAAAGGCCCCCAGCCCCATGAGCGTCGTGGTTACTGGCGCGCCGGCGCGGTGTGCCAGTTCTCTTACCTCTTCGGCGGCATCGGAGATGATGGCCCCGCCCCCCACATAGATCACAGGGCGTTGGGATGCCGCGATCATTTCCGCCGCCTTTTTGATCTGCTGGGCGTGCCCTTCGTAGGTGGGACGATAGCCCCGAATATGCGGTTTCTCCGGATAGTGGAAATCGGCCTGACCCAACTGTACGTCCTTGGGCAGATCGATCAGTACAGGACCCGGACGCCCCGTCGTGGCAATGTAGAAGGCTTCCGCAAAAATCTGGGCGATCTCTTGCGGTTCTTTGATCAGATAGTTGTGTTTGGTGATGGGGCGCGTGATACCGACTGTGTCCGATTCCTGAAACGCATCGTTGCCGATCAGGTGCACGGGAA
>VGJU01000112.1 GCA_016867335.1 Candidatus Zixiibacteriota bacterium
CACAGGATATACGCCCGGTTTGGTGCGCCGTACCCGGCGTAATACATCACGTAGGATCCATCGTTTAGACGCAGAATTTCCGGGGCGAAGGCGGTAAACGCGTCGTAAACACCCCCTTGGGCGATCCGTACCCCCGGCTCCTGTTTGAACGTCAGCCCTCCGTCATCGGATAACACGCTGATGATGCCCAGCCCCCGTTCATAACAATACAACCGAATACGCCCATCGTTCAAAAACAGGATTCGGGGCGCCGCATAGTTGCGGTTGTCCGCCGCCAGACGCACGTCGGGTTCCCTCTTCCAGGTCAGGCCACCGTCTTCGGATATGGCGGATTTTATGGCGTTTGGCTCCGACTGCCGCCCCGGACAGCTTTCGTAATACATACGCAACTGGCCCTCTTTTCCGGTCATCGGAACCACCTCCGAGGACACGACGCGCAACTCCCCGGTCGCCAACAGAGGGGCCAGCCGGACACCCGGCTCCGGGGTCCATGCCGATCCGTCGGAGGAGATCGCGCTCAGAATGCGTGTGGTCGCGTTCTCGTAGTCGTTCGCCCCGGCAGGAAAACCGGGTCTTGGCAAAATCTGCGTGTAATACAGCCGGTAACCCCCACCGGTCAGCGCAACGACCCGTGGGCTTACCGCGCCGCACAAGCCGGTGCGTCGGGTCGTTACGGGCCAGCGGGTGTCGGGGCGAGGATCTATGTCATCATCCGGCGGAGCGTCTATCGCTATGGCGTTGTCTTTCACCCAAAACAACCCCGGATCCGCCGGCACGGTCTGAACCAGCGGAGAGGCGGTCGGTATGGCGGACAGGTCTATCATGACATTCGCCTCCCCATCACATCCCGCCACCAAGACCGACCACGCCGACCTGCAATTCCGTCCGTCCGAATCGTCTGTAACGCATAATCCGACCCTTATCTGATAGATATTTTATCGCCTCATGCGACGTTATACTGAGGCCGGATAGCAAAGATGATTAGGTGAGGCCGTTCGTGGTGAGTCTGCTGAGCCGTGAGTCTGACGAACGGATCAGATCGTCAGAGCCTCCCCAATAGTGACCGTGCTCAGCATATAATAGCATAGGAGAGTGCTTCGTGTAAATAAAAGAACAGGAATCGAGCGATATATCAGGGCAAAAGCCCGTTGACGCGTCCGATGCAAGAAGGTATTTTTTCGAAAGTAAAATTCCCTTCATCCTTCCCGAAAGGATACTGTCATGCGCATCTGTGCAGTCGGGGGTACGGGCAACATCAGCACGAGTTTTGTAAGGCTTCTGCTTGATTTGGGCCATGAGGTGACGTGTTTTAATCGAGGAAAAAGCGGTTCGGTTCCCGACGGCGCGCGTGTGATCGTAGGCGATAGGTCGGATCGAGCGGTATTTGAACAGACGATGCAGGAAGAACGGTTCGACGCGGCCATCGACATGATCTGTTTCAACCGCGAAGACGCCGAGAGCAGTATCCGGGCCTTTCGGGGCGTCGGGCATTTTATCCAGTGTTCTACGGTATGTACCTATGGCGTGGAGTACGATTGGCTACCCGCGACCGAAGACCACCCGTTGCGGCCCATCAGTCCGTACGGACGAAACAAGGTAGAAGCGGATCGGGCGTTTCTTCGGGCGTTTTACGACGAGGGGTTTCCGGTGACCCTCATCAAACCTTCGACCACTTACGGTCCCAAGATGGGCGCGCTACGGCAGATCGCATGGGATTTTTCTTGGATCGACCGCATACGAAAAGGCAAGTCGGTGGTGGTATGCGGGGACGGCAAGGCGTTGCACCAGTTTTTGCACGTGGACGACGCGGCGCTTTGTTTTGCCCATGTAGTGGGCAAAACGCATACGGTGGGCCAGACCTACAACATGGTCCGGAGGGGGTTTACCACCTGGGAGGATCACCACCGTACCGCGATGCGAGTGTTGGGTCGAGAGGTCGAACTGGTCGGGGTTCCCTTGGTAAATCTGCTTACCTCGGAAGCGCCGCGTGTAGAAATATGTCGAGATATTTTCGCGCACAACGTCCTATATAGTGCGGAGAAACTTTTTCGGGACGTACCTGAGTTTCAGCCCAAGGTGTCGTTGGCGGATGGACTGGCACAGGTAATCGAGATGATGGACCGCGAAGGCAGAATCCCAAATGCCGACGAAACCGACTGGGAAGACCGCTTGATTGCGGCGCAGCGGGCGGTCGGAGCGTCGCGCCCGGATACGTTTTGACACAGACCGCTTCGGAATAGGTTGACAGAATGGAAAATATATGTTATCTCACGTAGCAGTCTGTTTTACGGTATCGCAACGTCTTATGTGTCTTATGTTTTTTCACCCTTCATACGTCACCCTTTACCCTTACGCACATGCCGGATAACCCATCGTCTTCGAAAAACGCCAAGAACCGCCGATCGCCCCAGTCGGAGCCGAAACGCTCTAAAAGCGTGATCATCTGGCTGGGGATTTTTATTTCCTTTCTGATTGCGGCACAGTTGTTGTGGCAACGTCAGGAGGACGTGATCGTTTCGTATTCGCAGTTTCTCAAATATGTAGAGAGCGAGAACATAGAGCAGGTAGTGATCCGGGAAAGACAGATGGTCGGGCGTTTGCGTCAATCGGCTACCGCCACCATCGGGGGGGCCGAGCGCTCGTTCAAGGAATTTGTGACGGTCATCCCTTTCGAGGATCCGGACCTTGTCAAATCGCTGATCGGTAAGAATGTAAAAGTAGTGGCCGAACAGGAGACGACCAACTGGGCCGGGTATCTGATTGCGGCGCTTCCGTGGGTATTTCTGATCGGTTTCTGGGTGTTTATGTTTCGCCAGATGCAGTCGGGCCAGCGCGGGATGTTTTCTTTTGGCAAGAGCCGGGCCAAACTGCTTACGGGTGATCGTCCGACCGTGACCTTCGAGGATGTGGCGGGGGTGGAGGAGGCCAAACGCGACCTTCAGGAGATCGTCGAATTTCTCAAGAACCCTGGCAAGTTTCAAGCGTTGGGTGGACGGATTCCCAAAGGTGCATTGCTGTTGGGGCCTCCGGGTACGGGAAAGACCCTGTTGGCGCGTGCCGTGGCGGGCGAGGCGGGGGTGCCGTTTTTTAGCATGAGCGGCTCCGACTTTGTCGAGATGTTTGTCGGTGTGGGTGCTTCGCGGGTGCGGGATTTGTTTGAGCAAGCCCGGCAGAACGCACCGTGTATCATCTTTATCGACGAGATCGACGCCATTGGTCGGCATCGAGGTGCCGGACTCGGCGGCGGCCACGACGAAAGAGAGCAAACGCTCAACCAGTTGCTGGTGGGGCTTGACGGATTCGAAACCACTGACACGATTATCGTGCTTGGCGCGACCAACCGTCCCGACGTACTTGACCCGGCGCTGTTGCGTCCCGGACGTTTCGACCGGCATATCGTGGTGGATCGCCCCGATGTGACAGGACGCGAAAAGATTCTGAGCATCCATATCCGCAATCAGAAAATCCCGGTGGAACCGTCGGTGCGGCTGGATGTGTTGGCAAAGGGGGTACCCGGCATGGTGGGGGCGGACCTTGCCAATCTGGTCAACGAAGCCGCGTTGCTGGCCGCCCGCTTCAACCGTCCGGCAGTGACGGCGGAAGACTTCGAAGAGGCCAAAGAAAAGATCCTGATGGGCGCCAAACGCCAGTTGGTCATCAGTCCGGAAGAAAAGCGAGTGGTGGCCTATCACGAGGCAGGGCATGCGTTGGCTTACGAACTCATTCCGGAGATCGATCCGCTACACAAGGTATCGATACTCCCACAGGGACGCGGCTTGGGGGTCACAATCTCGTTGCAGGAAGAGCGTTATCTCCACTCCCGGTCGTACTGTATGGGGACGATGGCGGCGGCGCTTGGCGGTCGCGTGGCGGAAGAACTGGTGTTTGGGGAGGTTACTTCCGGGGCGCAAAACGACATCGAGCAAGTTACCCGCATCGGTCGGCACATGGTGTGCGATTGGGGGATGAGCGAACAGGTGGGGGCTACCGCCTTGGGTGAAAAAGAACACGAGGTCTTTCTCGGACGCGACATCGCCCGCCGTGCCAATTACAGCGAAACCACGGCCCATCTGATCGATCAGGAAATGCGGCGTTTTGTAGACGAGGCCGAAGATCGGGTACGCAGTCTACTGACGCAACATATCGACAAACTGCACGCCGTGGCGGAAGCCCTGCTGGAACGCGACTCGCTGACACGCGACGAGGTGGCGGAGATCATCGGAGTTGCCGAACCGCCGGACTTGCCTGCCGCCCCCGACGATTCCGAACCCGAATCGGTCGAAAAAGCGGCAGGATAGCCCTTACCAAGGGAAACGCAATGTGGGCGTGCAGGCATATCGTCTCATGCCCAACGACACACTCGCGCCGGCCCCCGGCGCGAGCATTACCCGCAACGACGTATCGTCCACCGGTATTCCCTTTCCGTTTGCCGTTGCCGATAAACACCGGTGTTCCCCGTAGGCTCCCCCTTGCAGGATCAGTTCCCTTTCTTCCTGCTGATTGACGTTTACCAGCGTCACGACGGTCTCCTCATCCGACAAGGATTCCACGAGCGCGGCCACATCTTCGGGAAGCCCCGGACGCCGACGTTCGGGGTCAAAATACCGGACGCGACAATGTACGGCCTGCGCCCGACGTGGCGGCGGACCGCCCAGCATCAGTTGAAACAACGCTCCTACCGTGGCCGGATTGAACCCGTTCGGGTTGTCCGAAAGTCTTGTATCCGGCGTCGTCGGATCCTCGTGCATCCCTTGCACCCGGCGACGGATAGCGGCAAAATCGGTTTGCATCGCCTCTATGGGAAACGCTTTGTCGCGCCCTTTGAGAAACGACACCCATCGGTGATCGGACACAAAACGCAGATCTTCGTCTTTCATCGACCAGTAATAGACATCGAGCGCGCCTTGGGCGTATGGTGCGGGCAGATAGTGATACCAGCCTTCGTCACCGTGCATGTGTGGATAATGCGGTCTGCCGTCGATAATTTTTTTATGGCTGTTGACCGTATCGATCATGGTACGCCACGTATCGACCAGTCCTTGATCGCCGCTCAACAGCAAGGCGTTGCCAAATCCTGCGATGCCGAGTCCTACCGTATTACGATGCGCCGGCTCGCCGTTTTGCGGAATCACGGTGGTAAACCCCCACCCATAGCAACCACCGTACCACCTGCCGTCACACGCACCGCCGATCGTTCCGTCCAGCCCGATGTTCGAGGGGATGATCCCGCCGTTGGCGCGGGCACGTTCTACCCATGCGCCCACATATTCCAGTAGCCAGTCGCGGTACTTCTGTTCGCCCGTCGCGGCAAAGGCGTCGAAAGCCAGACTGGTGGCGACCATGTTGGACGGATGATCGCCGACCACATCGGTATAGTCTTTGAAATGCGCCAACATCTCCTGATAGTTTCGCTCTCCGTGGAGCAGGATAAACCGGCCTTCTTCGATGGGATCGCCCGTCCAGTCGAGCGCCGTAGCCTTGCGTAACATCGGCCCGCGGCTCCCGTTGAACAAACTGCGGATGATTTTGTGTTTTGGGTCGTAATTAGGGGCTTCGGGGTCCTCCCCCATATACATCGCGGCCCAGCGCCTCAGTCGGCGTAGATAGCCAGAGTCGCGAGGATCGCAAAGCCCCAGCGCGCCAAAAACCGACATGCTTTCTCCATTGTGAAGCCAGTCGCACATGACGGGAAATTCCTTGTAATACATGCCGTCACGAGAAAAAGGAACTTCGGTCGTCCGGGCTTCGGTATACTGCCGGACATGGCCGTCCTGCGCCAGTTTGCACATATCGAGCAGGATATCGTCTCCGCCGAGCATGTACAGAAGCGGCCAGTCGGTCAGATTTTCGATGGCATCGTCGGGTCCATCATCCCCTCCCCACCGGGGTACGCAGAGCAGATAGCCGCGTTCGTCAAAATATTTCTCGAAAAATTCCACACAGGCGGCGGTGGAAGCACGGAGCAGTTCGCGCTCCATCACGGCCCATGCGGGCGGCGTCATGGGGGTGTCGATTTGTAGCGTGGCGCGGTCGGCCATCGTTTTTCCTTTCTTGTCTGAGAGCAAGATGGATAGTTGCCATTTCGGAACAGAGACGGCATATTATACGTGCCGTTCACGTCACCGACCAGTAAGAAGTGTGAAGTCCGCCATCCTATAGAAAGGGCATGGTCATGCGAAGAAGCAAAGTACTTGCCAAACTCCGTTCCGGAGGTTTTGCGCGGATGTGCGCGCTGGGCCACTATCTGCCATTTTTTGTGCGATATGCCGCGCATCACCGCTTTGACGGCATCTGGTTTGACCTTGAGCATCGCACGATGGACGACCGGGAAGTGCAGAGCATCATCACGCTGTGTCACCAGTATGACATCGACTGCATGGTCCGTCCGCCAACGCTCGAACGCACTCGGCTGTACCGGTATCTCGAAGAGGGGGCGGCCGGGCTTATGATCCCGTTTATGTCCACTCCGGAAATCGCGAATCACGTCATCCAATGTGCCAAATTCCCGCCGATGGGCAATCGCGGTATCGACGGTGCAGGGCTTGACGGCGACTACGGTTTACAGGTCTGGTCGCCTGGGGCCAACTATTTCGAAGACGCCAACCGAGAGACGTTTGTCGTGGGGCAGATAGAGACGGTGGAAGCGGTTCAACTCATCGACCAGATCGCGGCGATCCCGGGTATAGACGTCCTTTTTATCGGCCCGGCGGACCTGTCGCATCGTCTGTCCGTATCCGAAACCGTTCGCATGTCGCTGGACGAGGCTATTGCACAGGTAGCCGACGCTGCAAAACGACATGGCAAGGCATGGGGCATCACATCCGGCTCTCCCGAACAGATCGGCAAATATCGCAGTCTCGGCGCGCAGATGGTTCCGTGGGGCGGAGAATTTTCGCTGATCACCATTCTGGAAAAGTGCAGACGCGAACTGGACGCGATTCCGGGAGCGTAGTCACCCGTCTTGTCGTACCCCGAAAGGAAAACGATGGACGCCTACCGGTGGACGTGCGTAACGATGGACGCGGCATTTGCGCCGAGGGACGGTGCGGGCGCGCTTGTGTTCAAAGACCGTATGTGGCTGATCGGCGGATGGAACCCGGGGGATAAGGTCCATTTTCCGCGTATCTGCAACAACGAGGTGTGGAGTTCGGACGACGGACGCGACTGGCGGCTCGAAAAACCCAACACCTTTCTAAACACGGCGTTTGACGACTCATCCGACTGGGCCGGACGTCATACCGCCGGATATGCCGCACATGACGGGCGGATGTGGATCATCGGGGGAGATGCCAACCAAGGCGGCTATCAGAACGATGTATGGGCGTCGGAAGATGGACGGCAATGGAACCGTATCCATGCCGATGTGCCGTGGGGACCACGTGTGCTTCATTATACCGTCGCGTTTGGGGACCGGCTGTGGGTGATGGGGGGGCAGACGCTGCCGCAGTTTGCCCCAACGGAAGAACGGTTTTATGACGATGTATGGACAAGCCGTGACGGTATCCGGTGGGATCGGGTGGAGGGGACGGGGCCGCGATGGTCTCCCCGTGGCATGATAGGCGGCAGCGCCGTATTCCGCGATCGGATATGGCTATTGGGCGGTGGTGTGTACGATACACCCGGCAGACCGGACCGAAGCTATTACAACGAGGTGTGGAGTTCCACCGACGGCGTCGCATGGGAAAGACACATCGACCATGCGTCTTGGCCACCCCGCCAGTACCACGAAGTGGCGGTATTCGACGACAAATTATGGGTGCTGGAAGGCTATTGTCGTGAAAACCATGCCGATGTCTGGTATTCGACGGATGGGGTCAAATGGTTCGAAGTCCCGAATACACCGTGGAAACCGCGTCATGCGGCCAGCGTGTTTGTTTTTCGGGGCGCGCTGTGGATGATAGCCGGCAACAACATGGAATCCGACGTCTGGAAACTGGAACGGGTAAAGGGGTAAAACAGGGTTAAGCCCTGTTTCCCCTTCCCGTTCTGCGACCTACTCCCGCACTTCGGTGTGGACGTGGCACGCACGGATATAGTCCCGATCTATTTCCACGCCCAGTCCCGGTCCTTCGGGTATTTTTACATGCCCGAATGCATCGACGTTTTCAAGCTCGTCAGTATATTCGGATGGATATATCGGTGGTTTGGTCTGTTTGACAAGCGGATGGACCAGTCCGAGTTCGTAGTAGTTCGTATTGCGTATCGCCGCGATACAATGACGGTGCGCCAGTCCGCCTCCATGCAGTTCCACGTCCAGCCCGAATCCTTCGGAAGCATGGGCCAGTTTCATCACCCCTGTAATACCGCCATCTTCGTATACCCCTGCACGGACAAAATCCGTGCCTCCGTTTACGATAAAATCCACATGTTGTTCCAGCCCGAAGATGTGTTCCGTCTGGAGAATCGGTGTGGTGATGTGTTCGCGGAGCTTTTTGTGACCGAACATGGACACGCCACCGTCTTTGTATGGGTCTTCGAGCCAAAAGAACCCCTGCTCGTCGCATGCGCGTCCTACCTTGAGCGCGTCCGCCCATGTGTCGTACTCGCAGGCCGGGTCGATCATCAGGTCCATTTTGTCACCGACCCGTTTGCCTACTGCATGGACGTTGGCTACTTCGCGTTCGATGGGGGCATTGCCCCAACCATGGATTTTGAACGCCGGATAGCCGATGTCGCGGCACTGCGCGGCAAAGTCTGCAAAGGCTTCGGGGGTGTGTAGACCGCCGTTTTCGTCACCGTGATAGGTGCTGGCATAGGCCGGGATGGATTTTCGGTATCCGCCGAGCAACCTATGGATCGGCGCGTTGTATACCTTTCCGGCAAAGTCCCACAACGCCACGTCTACCGGGCAGATTTCGGTGCGGTCCGTATGACGCAGTCCCCGTTTCAGATCGTTATAGATTTTTTCGCGTTCGAATGGGTTTTTGCCGATCAGATACCGTATGACGCCCTCGGAGGGCGCTGGGCCCCCTAGGTATTCACCCACCACGCCAAGGCTGGTATGAATCCGAAAAAGCATATAATGAGGGTTGAGTGTACTTCCCTTGAGGTATACTTGATTAAACCCGTTATAGTCCGTCCCCATATCCTGGATGGTATGCTTGAAAATGACCCATTCGATTTTGGTGATTTTCGGATCCGCCATGATCGTTCTCCTTAGAATAGCCCAATCAAGTTTTCTATCGGGGTTTGACTATAATTGTGCTGTTTCCGGACTCCGGATCTATTTTTTTGACAGCGAGCGCGATGCGGTTTTGGGTGTCGAGGGCCTGCCAGTACGTCTCCAGCACGTCGTTTGCCGAACCCCGGCAGGGCAGGGACAGCGGGTCGCCCGTATAGGCAGGCAGCGGGGTTCCGTCGCCCATATAGGTGGTAAGCCCCACCCCGTAGCCAGGTGGCGGCGACGCGGGGCGGAATGTGGTTCGGTCGGTGTGGGCGGGGTTGAACGGGTTGGCTTTGAGAAGGCTCAGGACAAGCACGGGATCACCGTTTCGGAAATCCAGCATGGCACTGATTCGGGGCGTATAGTTGGGGGCGTCCGGCTCGCGTTCGCGTGTTGCCAAAGCCGCTTCGAACGTACTGCCCACCTGTAGCGCGTCGTGGATGGTGCGTGTCTGGTCACCATTTGAGACCATATATACACCGGGGTGTTCGAGCATGGCCTCGTAGATGATCAACGAAGGGTCTTTTACCTGTGCGGCGTCCACCGGTTCGGTCCGGAGCGTCGTACCCGCTACGACAAATTTGCGGTTTCGGCTGTGGTCGCTACGGCCCATGATCCAGTATACTATGAGCCAGTCGTTACCGGTTTCTGAGCGTCCGATGAGGAGACCGCGTCCCGGATACGGGTTGCGGGCGATATGCCGTTCGAAACGATCTTCAGGTTGCATGACGTGGCCTTGAATAAAGTTGTGGTTTTTGTCTACATCCTCGGAAGAAACATGCCGGTCCGTCTACAATAGTGTTTGTAGGGTTCACCAAGCGCCTGACATAGCATACGCTCCTCACCTTTTGCCATGCGATAAAAGCCATACCCCCCCATGATCAGGACAAGCGCCGTAACGGGGTGGGGAACGATCAGCGTCATGGCGGCGAACCAGATCAAATAGGTGGTATACATGGGATGCCGGACATGGGCATAGGGGCCGATGTCGATAAGACGGTGGTCTTGTTTGATATACAGTTTGACGCCGTAGAACTCTCCCAGCGCGACGTGGGCGCGTACGAGCGTCCAGAGACCGGCGGCAAGCAACCCGAGCCCTGTGATCCGCATATAGGGCAAAAACGGCATGGATAGCGTCTGTTCCCGGACAGTATCCGGAAAGACGAGAAGGGCACCGAAGACGCCGAACCAGATGCTCATGGACAGGACCGCCAGCGGGTGCGGAGTGGTCTGGTCCACACCCGGTTTGGCTTTTCGGGTATACGCCCGCCAGCCATAGACCAGACGTACGGCCAGCGCGACGACACCCCAGCCTAACAGAAAAATACGAAGACCGTTCATATCGAGCATGGCATTTTCTCTATTTTTTCTATGGCGCGGTCGATTTCCCGGAGCGTTTGTGGATCGGTTTCCTCGGTTTGCGCTTTTCGGAGCGCCTCGCGTGCTGTGTCTCCTCCCAGTTTGCCGAGCGCCCAGGCGGCATGTCCGCGCACCAGCGGTTCTTCATCGGAAAGCGCCGTGATCAGAGGTGGGACGACTGTGGGATCTCCCGTGTTGCCGAGCGCTACGGCGACGTTGCGAAGCAGACCACGGCGTTTGGCACGTTTTACCGGGCTTCCTTTTGTCTTTTCCCGAAACGTTTCCGGTGACCAGCGAAGCAACTCGACAAGATCGGGTGTCTGGGTCCACGACCTGGAGAAAAACGCCGGTTCGTCTGTTTCGGGCGCACGCCGGTTCCAAGGGCAGACGTCCTGACAGTCGTCGCATCCAAAGATACGATCTCCGAGTGCATCGCGGTAGGCTTCGGGGATGGCGTCCTTGAGTTCTATGGTCAGATAGGAGAGACATCGGCGCGCATCCACTTGATAGGGTGCGACGATAGCCTGTGTGGGACACGCTTGTAGACACCGCGTGCAGGTTCCGCAATGGTCGGTTGTCGGGCGGTCGTATTCGAGTGTCAAGTCGGTGAGGATTTCGCCGATCAGCAACCACGAACCGAGACGTTTATGGATGAGATTGGTATGTTTTCCGTACCACCCCAGCCCCGCGCGGGTAGCAAGATCGCGTTCGAGGATGGGGCCGGTATCGACATAGATTTTTGCGTTGACGAGTTGACCCGTCTCGGTACGGATAAAAGCCAGCAGTCGGTCCAGTTTTTCGTGGAGCACGTTGTGGTAGTCGGTTCCATGCGCGTACCGGGCGACGACGCCTGTAGGGGATTTGGCGGAAGGGGGTGTCTCGGGAGGGCGATAATTTACGGCCCCGACGATGATGGACCGTGCGCCGGGCAGGACCAGCCGGGGATCTTGTCTTTTTTCGGCGTTGCGGGCCAGATAGGACATTTCGCCCGCATACCCTTTTTCCAGCCAGGATGGATAGGCGAAAGCATACGGTGTCGGGGTCGCGGGCGCGACCCCGACCAGATCGAAGCCAATCGTAAGCGCAAAGGATTTGACGCGGTCGGTCAGCGACGGCATGAGCGGCACAGGATCATCCGGCGGCAGCCTGTCCTCCGGACGGGCGGATCGGGCGGTTCGAACGGGATCGCCCAAAGGGACGTTTATTCTGGGTGGAGCGTTGCGGAGCGTCCGGTTGATTGGTCCAGCTTTGCACGATGCGGCCGCGGATTACGGTTACTTTGATATGACCGGGATAGGTCAGTTCGTTCCGGATTTTCTGAGCGATTTCATAGGCAAGGACATGCGTGTGGGGATCGTCCACGTCTTCCGGTTTGACCATGACGCGTATTTCGCGTCCTGCGTTGATGGCATAGGCGTCTTCGACACCGACAAACGACCGCGCCAGTTCTTCAAGTTCGACGACTCGTTTTACATAATCTTCGGGATCGTTTCTCCGTGCGCCGGGTCGCGCGCCGGAGATGGCGTCCGCGGCGGAAACCAGAAAGGTAATCGGAGAGATGATTTCCTCGTCTTCGTCGTTGTGGTGGGCCACGATGGCGTTTTGCACCTCGATGGGTTCACCGTAGCGTTTGGCGTAGGCAAGACCGATTTCGGGGTGCGAGCCTTCCATTTCGTGGTCCATCGCCTTGCCCATGTCGTGGAGCAGGCCGCAACGCCGTGCCAGAAGCGGGTCGATCCCCAGTTCCGCCGCCATCATGCCGGTAAGATAGGCCACCTCTTTGGAGTGTTCGAGCGCGTTCTGCCCATAGCTCGACCGGAACCGCAGACGCCCGACCAGTTTCATGATTTCGGGGTGCATCGGCATGAGTTTGAGTTCTTCGGCGGTGCGTCGGCCTTCGGTAAGGATACGTTCCTCGATCTCTTCACGCGCTTTGGCAATTACCTCTTCGATACGGGGTTGGGTGATTTTCCCGCTCGCCACCAGTTCTCCCATGGCTACACGCGCCACTTCCCGGCGGATCGGATCGAAACAGGAGATGACCACCGCTTCAGGGGTATCGTCCACCATCACTTTTACTTCGCTGGCCGCTTCGAAGGTACGGATGTTCCGACCGTCCTTACCGATGATACGCGCCTTGATCTGGTCGCTGGGAAGCGGCACTACGGCCACGCTGGATTGGGTGGACTGGTCCACGGCACACCGGTCGATAGCCAACGCAATGATTTTCTTGGCATCTCGATTGGCGTTTTCGCGTGTCCTTTCCATGATTTCACGGATCTGATATTCGGCTTCCTGTTTTACGTCCTGCAGCAGTTCTTCGAGTAGTTGTTGGCGAGCCTCTTCGGCGGTAAACTGAGCCAACGTCTCCAGACGCCCCCGGTATTCGGCGGATGCTTCGTAGAGCCGTGTTTCCTGTATCTTAAGCCGCTCGCCAAGCGAAGATACCTCCTCTTCTCTTCCTCTGACACGGGTTTCTCTTTCTACAAGGTTTTCAACACGCTGCTCCATATCACGTTCACGGGTCTGAAATTCCTGTTCGCGTTCTTCCA
>VGJU01000113.1 GCA_016867335.1 Candidatus Zixiibacteriota bacterium
ACTCCTTGCGGGAAGTTTGAAGTTTGAAAAAACACATCGTCGGGGCGAGGTATGCGTCGCCTATACGATGTCGAAACATATAAACCGTGATAGAATCAAGAGGAGTGTACTGCGTTTTGGGTAGGTCGTCAATGATGGCGATCACATTTATGTTTTCTATTGCAGGGCTGTCTGCGTGGTGGCCATCAGATTTATACCGGCATGCATGACAAACGGAACGTACAACGATTGGGTCATAACACGGGCCAGGCCCAGCAACACTCCGATCAAGAAAACGATCGTCATTTCGAAGGGTTGGTACTGGAGATGGATGACCGCCCAGATCAGCGAGGTCAGCAGAATCGCGCCGCCCGCGCCGATACGCGAACCGGCAAAACCGGTCAACAGAAATCCGCGAAAAAAGGTCTCTTCAAAAAGTGGCGCGGCGACGATCAACGCGATCCAGAGCAACGGAATCAGATCGGCGGTGGCGTATGCCTGCGTCATAAACTCCGGAACGACCGGTCTTCCGGCCATTTCCGTGATCCGGTCGCAGAACAAGGCCGTGGCGATCCCCAGACCGGTCCACCGGGTCATCGTTTTCCATGATATCGGCTGCCATCCGAAATAAAAAGCCATTCGGGGGCGTTTGAACGTCGCCACGAGCAGAGCCAGCAATCCTGTGCAGACGACGGCGGATACACAGGTTGCCAGCGCGAGCGCATCGCCGTCGATCATGGACGAGTTTCCGTTGTCGAGTCGTTCGGGAACAAACGCGACGGTCAGTCCCTGTACGCCGACAAAAACGAAAAATACCGCCAGTCCGATCCCGGCGGTGGCCCAGCCCCCCCAAGGAAAAACGGAAGCTTGACGGAATGGTTCTTCTTCAAGCTTCAAACTTCGAACTTCATCCTTTTTCAATACCTTAGCCCTTTATACAGCGATTCGTCCACGGATACGGCCAGCACCAGCGGTTCGCGGCACGACAGCCAGTCGCCCACGACCCGCTCCACATCGGCAAAGGTGTGGGCCGTCTCGCCACGAACCCCAAACCCTTGGGCGACTTTTGCCCAGTCCACCGGTGCGAAATCCACCCCGGTCGGTGGTAGATTCCGCAGACGCTGTGCGATTTTAATCACGGCAAGCGACCGGTCGCATAGGACGACAAAAAGAGGCGCGATACCGAGACGACGCGCGGTTTCGAGTTCATGAACCATCATGGCAAAGGCCGCGTCACCCGTGATGGCTACGACGGGACGGTCGAGGTGGATCAGGGCCGCCGCAAGCGCGGACGCAGGTCCGTAGCCCATCGAAGAAAGCCCATTGGACATCAGCAGGGTGTGTGGCGACGGGGCACGCCATGCCTGACCGATTACGTTTTTGTGCGCCCCGACATCGGAGGTGACGATGGTCTCGTCGGGAAGCAGGGCGCGCAGTCTTTTGACGAGGTGGTACGGGGCGAGTCCGGCGGAGCTGTGTGTCTCCTCCGGACAAATGGCTTTGTCTATATGCGCGCGTAGTGCGTGGATGTCGTGATCCGCGTATTCACCTACACCCCGGTAGTTTTCGCGTATCCGGTCGAGCAGGGTGGCCACGTCTCCGACACATTCCGAGGGGGGGTGATAAGTTCCGAACCCGACCGACGTGTTGGCCACGATATGGAGCGGCGCGTCGAAATGCCAGGTCTGCGAGATTTCGACCGGGTCGAACCCCACGCCGAGGATACAGTCGCTTTGTTGGAGCCATTCGATGACATGGCGTTCCCCTGCCGCCGGGGCCACCGCGCCCGGAAAACCGGGTGAAGTCTCGTCGACGATGCCTTTGGCCTGTACGGTGACGGTAAACGGGATACCGGTTTCCGCAAAAAACCGTCGTACCGCCGGTGCGTCCTTGACCGCGTTCATGGCGATACCTACCACGCCGACAGGCCGGCGCGCGTGGTTGAGCGCCGTAACGATGCTGTCAAGGACGCGCATGTCAGGAAGAGGTGACACGGGCGCTTGCGGCGGCAGTGTATCCGGTCGGTCCGGCCCCGTCGCCACATCCGCCGGGATCGACACATATACCGGTCCCCACGGGGGCGTGGCGGCGACACGCATCGCGTCGCGAATCGTCGTCTCGGTCGCCGCGCCGTCGAGCGCTATGGACCATTTGGAGATCGTGCCGAACAGGTTGTTGAGCGGCAGATTTTGCTTGTTACTGCGTCCTATCCGGTGCGTGGCGACACGGGCGGAAAAGGCGAGCAACGGATCGCGGTCCAGATACGCCGAGGCCACGCCAAGCGTCAGGTTGCACGCGCCGGGACCGAGTGTGGACAGACAGACACCCGGAATTCCGGTCAGACGCCCGGCGGTCGCCGCCATAAACGCGGCGGTAGATTCGTGGCCGACCAACGCAAACGAGATACCTTGCGTTTCCAGCGCGTCGATGAGTTCCAGGACCTCGCCGCCCGGGTGTCCGAATGCGTGGCGCACGCCCATGTCGTAAAGCGCGCGGGCGATTACGGCGGCGCAAGTTGCATGGTGGGCCATCAAGGGCCTTTCGAAAGGTTGAAGGGTACCCTGCCCTAAATCCAACATCCAAAATCGGTATGGCTTCCGGGCATGATCACCAAATCGTTTGGCGGATCAAAATACACCTTACGGCGTCCATCGGCAACCCCTCGTGTGTTTCTAAGCGGTATGGACCTCTACTCCTTACCCCAACCATGTCCTCTGTTGACTTACCCACTCGATTTGTGTAAATCTCTCCGGTATAAAAGACGGCTGGGTTCCCTTCCTCCTGAGACCGTGATCAGGGTCGAGCGCGCCGTCCGGAAAAGACGTGAAGTGTGGAGGGCATCACAGGTCAGATGGTTCCAGAGAGACTATCCGTCTATCTGCATCCCGAAATCAAGCTGCCGGAGTTGGTTGCGTGGGCCGAGGAGGCTATGCAGGAGGAAGAGTTTTCCCCGGAGCGTTTCGAGGCTATCCGGGAAGTGGTCAATCGGCTCGGTGTGGCCGATGTCCGGGTCTTTGGATTGACATGGGACCACTGTGAGCAGTTTCTTGGCCGTCTCGGTTACTCAGCCCGAATCAAGGTCGTGGCGCATTGACGCAAAGGAGATCTGCATGAGCAACATACAGATTGCGCAGGAGATTTATCAGGCCTTTGGACGCGGCGAAGTGCCGACGATTCTGTCTCATCTTTCCGAGACGGTAGATTGGGAATACGACGCCGGAGAAACCGACACGCCATGGTTAAAACACCGGACCGGGCACGAGGGCGCGGCGGCTTTTTTCGCCAGTCTCGCCGAAATGGAGATACATTCGTTTGCGGTTAAGACGCTTCTCGAAACCGGAAATGTCATCGTGGCGCTCGTCGATATCGAGTTTACGGTCCGGGCGACGGGCAGGCGGGTCGCGGAGGATGACGAGGCGCATATCTGGCATTTCGACGCCAAGGGCAAGGTTGCGCGTTTCCGTCACCGGGTCCATACACAACGGCACGCGTTGGCTTGGAACGGGTGAGGCCCTCCGTCGCCGGGATAATCGGGTGTGGAATTGAGATACTTGCCAGACGCTACTTGCCGTGGAGGGTTTTATGGACTGGGCTTTTTACGAGATAGACGACTTGAGAACACAGCAGGCCGCGCAGGGACGTCTATATCTTGAATTTCTCCGTATTCCCACGCTGAGCATGGGGTTGTACGTGCTCAAGGCCGGAACCGCCGACCCGCAGACACCGCATACACGTGATGAGACGTACTATGTGGTCAAGGGGAACGGCATGTTTCGCGTGGCCGACGAAGAGCGGTCTGTGCAGACGGGTTCGGTCCTGTTTGTCCGGGCCGGCGTCGAACACAGGTTTCATTCGATCACGGAAGATATGGAGATTTTAGTGTTTTTCGAGGAGTCTCGACCCCGCTGACGCGCCATCTATGACACCCTTGCCGGTCATCCCGCAACGTCTCGCCGTCGCCTGTCGCCAAACCCCCGAACGGTCGGCGTGGCTTGACCGTCTTCCCGACGCGCTCCGAACCCTGCAACACCGGTGGCAACTGACGCTTGACGCTTCGTTTGACGATGACGACGTCAGTTGCGCGTATGTCGCGCCGGGCCGACGCGCCGACGGGACGCCGGTGGTGCTCAAACTCGGCATGCCTCACATGGAAGCCGAGCACGAGATCGAGGGGCTGCGTTTCTGGGACGGCGACCCGTCCGCGCGTCTGTTTGACGCCGACCCTGATGTCAACGCGATGCTGTTGGAGCGTTGTATCCCCGGTACGCGGCTTCGCACATTGCCCGAAACAGAGCAGGACCGCGTGACGACTGGGAAACGTACGACATGACCTTAGCACGCGTGCTGGCTTCTTAACCGGAACTTCCCCAACCCCCGAACAGGTGGTGCCTACCGGCTCATGACCCGCGTCACCTGAAGTCCCGCCATGCCATGGACTCGGTCGTTTCCCTCCACAAAACCGAATCGCCGCACCCGCTCGACGCCCGTCTGCACCAAAAACGCCCAGTGGGTTATCGGACGCCAGTCCACCGTCCCGGTGAGACGCAATCTTACCTCGTCCGGCAAGTCCACCGCCTTGATCACCCGGTCCGATCCGCCGTATTTGTTGGGCGTCTGTGTATACAGATCGGGGCGGTACGTCTCATACGCGCCGTTTAGCATCGTTTGGATCGTTTCGGATCGGCGCCACCCCCAGATCATGGAAAACCCGTCTGCCGCCGGACCGAGCGGACTACCGAGCAGACGCCGATTGAGCGTAAAACCGGTGGTCCATCGGTGGTGGCGATACGCCCACGGCGCTATGTGGCGATGATCGAAACGTAGCGACATGCTCCCGGAATCCGTAAGACGCGGGAGATAGAGTCCGGTCTGAAAACTCATCTGGTTGAGCAGGTTGTCGGGAAACGAAAGCCCGCGTGCGGGTGAATCCTCGAATACGCCTTCCCCGTATACGACCGCATGACGAAGCCGTGGAAGTGTCAGACACAGTTCGAACAACCCGAACTCGTGGTTGGCGATGTCCGTCACTTGGAGATTTCTGAACAGCTTGTGTACCGGAAACAGTTCGGTCAGCGGCTCAAAAAAAGAGACACCCGGCGCGCCGTCTCCCCCCATCATGATGGCATGCGAAAAGGCGACTTCCACATACCGAGAGGGTTTGAAACTCGCCTTTGCTCCGTATACAAAGGCATAACGCGGATGCGATCCGGAGCCTAAGTTGGCCACAAAAAACGTGATCCTTGTCGGGCCGAACACCCCGAATATCGAAGGAAAACGAAACGGATACGGGTTATGGAGCTTGATCATGTCGAGTGGACGGGCATGGGAAGAAAACAGGATCCCGCCGTGCGAACCCTGTCCCCAGAGCAACTGGTCCCTGCCGATCTGAAATGCGATGTTTTTCCAACCGGCGGTAAGATACAGCCGGAGCGGACCGGGGTTCCAGCCGTTTACGGCGATTTGCGGTTCCAGCCAGACGGACGCGTGACGCGACAAGTGGAAGCTATGGCTCGACGTCAAAAACACCGACGCCCCGCGCGCCAGCGCCCGCCCCTCGTTATAGGCGTCGAACGACCCTATAACCGCGTCTATCTCTCCCAGTCGGTTGTCGCGGGGAACGGGGCGGTAGGTCGAAGACGCAAGATACCCTGTCATACGGTATCCGTGGGAGATGCGAAAACGCCTCTTATCGGGCGTTTGCTCCGCTTCGTCCTGGTATTCTCGTATAAACCGTTCGAGCAGCACGTCAATGCCGGGTTTGGCGTTTCGGTAAGCGATGGATTGCTCCGTCCACAACCGCTGTGCTCGTGTCAGCAGACGGGCGATCTCACGCCGGGAATAGGGTCGTTGCCCGTAGATCATGTCGTCCGCCAGTCCGTGACCGGCCAGCACGTCCAGGGCCTGATACACGGGGTCCGAAGCCGGCGTGTTGACCGAAGTCTGGGCGTATGTCGGCACTGCGTCTGACCCGGCAAGGAGAGGCAGGGCAAGAAGCAAGGAGGATAAACATCGCTTCAATGCTGTCAATCGGGGCATTCGGGACAAACGACCCCTTGTACGCACTTTAGCGTCTCCGGTCATGGTATATCCATTTTGGATTTGGGATGGCGGATAGGAAAGTTGGCATGAACACCCATAAGAATTGCTTCTCCTTCATAATGCATAATTCCTTCCTACTTCCCCATATATCTCCTCAAACGTCGTCACCACCTGTTCGAAGGCGTGCGCGCCCGCGATTTTTACGCCCTCTACACCCATCTTGCGTCGCAACTTGGGGTCGCCGAGCAGTGTCGTCAGATGCGTGGCTAAGGTCTCCGTGTCGCCAGGTTCGAACAAAAGCCCACTGACGCCGTGACGGACCAGTTCGGGCAGGGCGTAGCGGTTGGTGGCTACGACCGGAAGACCGCACGCCAGCGCTTCGAGTGTCACTACGCTTTGAAGTTCGCAGATCGACGGGATGACAAAAACATCCGCGCATCGGTACAACCGGGGTAGATCGTCTGCCGACACAAAACCGGGGAAGGTGACATGATCGGCGACGCATAGCGTTTGGACCTGTTGTTTGAGATACGGCGCTTCGCGGCCTTCGCCACCTATGATAAAATGCGCGTCGATATTTTTCAGCACCGTCGGAATTGCCCGTACAAAGACATCCACAAACTTTTCGCCGCTCAACCGTCCCGTATACAGCGCAATGGGTTTGTCGGGCAGACCCAGCCGCTGCCGTAGCGGAGCGGAATCTACGCCCGGATGAAACTTTGCGGAGTCCACCCCGTTGGATACGGGGCAAAACGGCGGTTTCAGTCCGTTGCGGACCATAAGGTCGATGGCGGTCTGTGTGGGCGCGGTAGTAAACCGGCATTGATTGTGAAACCGGTTGATCCACCACCAGTTGGCTTTGAAGACAAACGGCGCGGCATTTAGAAACCGCAACCCCGATACGAAGTTGGTCATATTCTCCGGTAGCCAATGGTTGGTGGCGACCATAGGGACGCCTGTTTTCCGGCATGCGCGAAACGCCGAGTATCCGATGGGAAAGGGGTTGTGGATATGGGCGACGTCCGGACGTACTGTTTTGACGATACGCGTCACCGTTTTTGCAGGACGCCAGGCAAAACGGTGCATTCCGCTCAGGAGCGGTGTCCGGACCGACGCCACACGATGGACGGTCGTCCCGCCGTCGGTTTCCATGGAGTCGGCATACCGGTCGGATGGGGCGATCACGTGGACGGCATGTCCTCTTGCGGCAAGCGCGAGGGCCAAATTATGTTGCATCACCGCGCCACCATCGATGGTGGGGTGATACGACTCGGTAGCGATGAGTATGGTCATGCCGTGTGGTCGGAAGCCGAACCGGTGGACAGCCATTTTGCCAGACCACGGGCGCTCCGGATGCTGATCGCGCCAAGCGCGATACCGGCCATGAGATCGGGGGTCCAGTGATGACGAAGGTATACGGTGGATATCCACAGTGACGAGGCCAGCATAGCGAACAACGGGCCGAGCCACCGGTAGGAGGATGGCCAGTGGTCCCGACGGAAGGCGTATCCGAGCGCGACGGTGGACAGGGCGGCATGCAGACTGGGAAAAGAGGAATGGACGATCATTTGGTTGGCATAGTCCCACGTGCGATCGGTGACGTCGTACAGACCCGTGTACGAAGGCAGACGGGGTGGGTCGTAGCCGGTCAGATAAAAGCGAGGCGGTCCGGCGGGAAAGACGAGATACAGGATAAACCCGCATACGATACAAATGACAATGGCGGCAGCCAGTTCACGAAAAAGGTCTTTTCGGTCGGCCACGTACAGCCCTAATAGGAGGCTGAGTGGGAGCGGAAAGTGAAGCGCGTAGGCGACGGCCATAAGGTCGGTCAGTACGGGGTGAGCGAACTGCTGTGACCAGACGGTGGGTTGTACGCCCCACAACCTCAGGTCCAGCGTCGCTAACAGGTCGTCTATGTTGTCGGGACGGATCAGTCCGGTATACAGACGCAGGTTTTCGTAGACGACGATCAGCAGGGTAAAGGGAATCCAGTCACGGCAGGTCCCTGTGATTTGGGAAGAAAGTCCGTGGGGTCGTCCGTGCCAGAGCCACCGGAGCAACAGGGCGACCGTGGTATTGCCGATCAGGTATACACCGGCCAGTGTGACGGTATTGCGCATGATGTGGAGCGTGGCGCCGTAGGAGTGTACAAGAACGGTCAGCACAAAGAGAAGAACGACCAGCGCGACAAGGTCCGGCCCCAGACGAAGCAACAGCGACCGAAGCCTCCGCAAACTGCCTGGAGAAGGGTTCGCGTAGGCGACGCGACCGGTTTCCGGTTTTTCGCTTTGTGTTACCGGCATAAGTCGAGCATCTGATCGACGACGGTCTCGTAACGACGGTTTTGCGACGACTCGATAAAGATACGTGCCGCGCGGCCCATCTGAGCGCGCCGAGTCGGATCGTCCAAAAGCGTGCGGATGGCGTGCGAAAACGATTCGGGGTTGATCGCTTCTACGACCAGTCCGGTGTGGTCTTCCACCATATTTTCTTTTGGGCCGCCCTGTCCGGATACGATGACCGGAAGACCGGACGCCTGCGCTTCGAGCACCACGTTTCCAGAGGTGTCGGTGGTGCTGGGAAAGACGAAAAGATCGGAAGAGGCATAGACCGAAGCGAGTTTTTCGCCATCCAAATAGCCTGTAAAATAAACGGGGTAGCCGTTAAACTGTCGTTGAAGTTCCTGGCGGTACGGTCCGTCGCCCACGATGACCAGGGACAGGTCGTTGCGCTCTTTGTATATTTTTTTGAACGATTCGGCCAGCAGCGACAGATTTTTCTCCCGCGACAGCCTTCCCACGTATAGAAGTTTCTGAGTGCCGTTGATTCCAAATTGGGACCACAGGGCGGTATTTCGTTTGCCGGGATGAAAGCGTTCGGCGTCGATGCCATACGGAAGCACATGCAATTTTCCGTCGTCGAAGCCGTTGTTGATCAGTTCGGTTTTTGCGTTTTCCGATGGGGCGAGCACACGGTCCATCTGGCTGTAGAACCATCGGACATAGGTCCACGCCACCTCGCCCACGCTCGCGTCTTCGGTGATCCGATGGACAAATTGCGGGATGTGGGTGTGGTAGTGACCGATGGCGGGGCGGTTGAGCAGACGCGCGATAAGCAGTCCGCACAACCCGACCGGTCCCGGTGAGGAGATCTGATAGGCGGTAAACCCTTCCCGGTCACAGTAGTCGAGCATTTCGAGCAAGGGGGGGACATACAGTTTGATCTCGTCATATTCGGGCAGGGCCATGTCCCAGAGCGCTGCGAAGTTCATGACCGGGCCGTCGGCCCCGACAGGACGATTCGACGCTCCGACGAGCGTCATCTTTCGCCCGTTTTTGCGCGCCGTCTCCACCATGTGGCGCAGGCTGAGTGCCGCCCCGTTGACATCGTAGATCGAATCGCTGAATACTGCGATATTGGGCTCTTCCTCAGACGCGCCGTCCGCAAGACCGAAATGTCGTTCCACCTCTCTAAGCAGCGCGCGGTCTCCTGTCTGATGCCGAAAAGACAGATAATAGGGGAACAACAGCAGATGTATCGAGGTCAGCACGCCGAGCGTCTCGAATTTCTCCATCATGTCGAAAGAGAACAGGTTGCCCGTCAGACGCGGGCCATAGGCTTTGAGCACTCGGTTGGTCGCTTCGTTGACAAACTCGAAAATCTTTCGTTGTGTCTGTTCGGTTTGGCTGGTTTTGAGCAGACTGAACAATTCGACCGGTTTTTTTTCCTTCCACACGGCATGAAGTTCTTTTTCGATGATCTGCGCCAACTCGGAGGAAGGGGGGGCCGGGGTCTCTTTCTTTTTCCGGAGCGCGGCAATAGGCTTGAGGATACCGGGCGTGGCGGCGGCGCGCAGTCCGCCGAAAAAACTGGTATACACGTTGGACGCCGCGATATCGGATGGGTTTCGGCGTCGGAAAAGTTCATAGGCCAGCACATACACCGAATTAGCCAGCGAAAGCGCGGTACCCGGTTCGCCTTCCACGCTGCTCTGCCCGTCGTCTATCGCTTTGAGAAACGCTTTTACCGACGTTACGGGGGGGGTGACGGTACAGGCGCGGGCGACCGACAGCCCCGCGTGGTCGTCCGATCCGCCGACAAACGACTTGCGGTGTGGGGCCGGCCCGACGGGTGCGATCCCGTATCGGTCGGCCCGTTGCTCCATCCACTCCGGAGTAAGCCGACGCGCTATACCCACGACGATGTCCTGTTGTCGGGGAACCCGTGAGCCGTTGAGCACTTCGAGATTTTTGAACAGTAGCAATAGTTTTTCCAGTTTTTCGACCGTAATCGGCGCGCCGCTCGCAAACATCGGATGAGCCAGATAGTGGGTGATCCGTTGGGTGTTGAGATACTCGACCAGTTCGTATATATTCTGTCGACAACGCGTGATTTCTGCGTGATGCGCTTCGGTGATGTCGAGCGCCACGACGTGTATGTTGCTGAGGTCGTTGGGGAAATGCGTGGTAATCTCTTCGCTGACAAAAACATCCCGATGGTGTGCGATTTCGAGCGCGCCTTCGATCGCATCATGGTCGGTGATGGTTACAAACGTCATACCCCGTGCTTTGGCAAGCGTATATACTCGTTCGGGCGGTGTATAACTCTCCTGTGCGCCCATTTTTCGGAAAAACCACTGTCTGGTTTTATCGGAATAATGCGAATGAACGTGAAGATCAGCCCGACAACGGGTTTTAGCCATGTATATCTCCCTATCGGAATATCCACTACGGCAAACGGAAAATCGCTGGAAAGTCTCCTTGCCGGGACGACAAGTCCTTTGATTATGGCTCGGAAAGGAGTTTGCTGGCAAGTGATTTCTATGTGTTGCGGAATGTGGAGCGTTGCTACGGCTTGCAGGCAAGAATTTCTTCGAAAAAATGGACTGGCGCAACCTGCCGGACGGAACAAAGTTGTGACAACACGAGTCTAATGAACAGATATAACCGCAAATGTTGACAAAGTATCCGAATGGATGATCATGCTACGACAATTTATGGGTAATTACGGCAAATCGATTGTAGGCGCGTTCGCTATTCTGTGCGCCATGCTGATCTATCAGGAATACCGGCAGGACGTTTTGGCCTACTCGCTCGATAGGGTAGGCGAAAGACTGGAGGCTATGGCCTCCGACGAAAAAGACCGGTCGAGCATCAATCAACTGTACGAGGCGTTTAAAAGACAGGTGCTGGATCGGGAAGTAAGCCCGGATCAGGTAGAAAAGGTGGCGGCCAACATTCTCAACCTCAACCAACAGGGCGCGACGGTGACGAGCGAGCAGGTTATGGCGATGCTGGAAGAGCCAACGCTCGTGATGGCGGGCTTTAGCGTCCCTGTTCCGCCTCCTACAGCCCTCCAACCGGAGCGGTTCGAGGAACTCGGTGAAAAACTCAAGACGTTGTACGAGTTCGACACTCGGTTTCAGGAGGCGATCAAAGCGGATCCCAACACACTCGCCGAGATAAGAAAACACCGTTACTATGAGTACAAAGACGGTCTTCGCGTTCATGTGGACCGGCAGATTCGCAAACATTTCGAAGATGGAAAATTTGAACGGATCGGTGAGGAAATCCAGGGGTTGGAACGCAAGACGCTCGCCATCTGGCGCGAACACGTTGCGGATTCGCTACGGGTGATTCGGGGCAAAGTGGGCGAGGATCTGGCCGCACTGACGGACTCCACCTTTGGGGTTGAGGCAGAAATCCGGAACCAATTAAAAGCGCTAAAGCATCTCAAGTCGCTCGAAAAGCTGTCGGATTTCGGGTATCGTTTTGACGAGGAAAAGTTGCACCGGATGATCGAGCGGCGGGTCGGGCAGGAAGAGAAAAACCGAGAGACGACCTGGCAAAGGCGTTTGCGTGAGGATTTACCGCGTCACTCCGAGTTTGACCCGCCCATCCCGCCACCCCTGCCTGTGCCACCCGACAAAAAGGAGTAGCGTAGGGCGGCTTACCGTTCTGCCTGCCGCGCCAGTCGCTCCGCCAGTCCCGTGTATGCGGCGGGGGCCAGACCCAGTAACCGCGCTCGATCAGGTTTGGACAGTTCCAGCCCCTGAATAAACGCCTGCATGGTCTCTTGCGTGATGTCTTGTCCCCGCGTCAACTCTTTCATCCGTTCGTAGGGATTTTCGCATCCTGCTTTTCGCATAGCCATTTGTACCGGTTCCGCCAGTACCTCCCATGCGTCTTCGAGGTCGTGTCTAAGTGCCGTCTCGTCCACCGCCACACGGCTTAGTCCCCGGATAGCCGAGCGGATCGCAAGAAGCGAGTACGCCACTGCCGCTCCTACATTGCGCATCGCCGACGAGTCGGTCAGGTCGCGCTGAAGCCGCGATACCGATAGTTTGCCGGCCAGATGATCCAACAGCGCGTTGGAAATGCCGAGATTCGCCTCCGAATTTTCGAAGTCGATAGGATTTACCTTGTGCGGCATCACCGAAGAACCGACTTCCGTGCTCACGGTTTTTTGCCTGAAATATCCAAGCGAGATATAGGTCCACATGTCGCGATCGAAATCAAGGGTGATCGTGTTAAACCGGATCAGGGTGTGAAATATCTCTGCCAGAAAATCGTGGGGTTCGATCTGCGTAGTCAGCGGGTTAAATGTTAATCCCATACGTTCTACAAACGTACGGGCGATTTCTTCCCACGGTGCTTGGGGATAAACGACCACATGCGCGTTGTAGTTGCCTACAGCGCCATTGAATTTGCCCAAGTATTCGGCCTGTTCGACCTGTCTGAGTTGACGTTGCCAGCGGGTGGCAAACACGGCCAACTCCTTGCCGACGGTGGTGGGCGTGGCGGGCTGGCCATGCGTGCGGGCGAGCAGGGGGATTTTGGCATGGGACCGCGCCATCTTTGCCAC
>VGJU01000114.1 GCA_016867335.1 Candidatus Zixiibacteriota bacterium
GCGTTCTTCCTGGTTGGTTTTTTGCTCATCAGAGCCTCCTTGTGGACAGTTTTCTGCTAATATACCTCAAGGAGACTGACCTACAATTGCTGTCACTTGACTGACCTACAATTGCTGTCATCTGGCTTTTCAACCTTTATGGGGTTTTTAGATGAACCGAAACCGTGTTACCATCCCCATCGCCTGCTGGGGTGCAAATACCACGCTGCCTCTCGACTTCCCGGACACATGGCAGATTACCGAATGTCGGATGAAAGGTCACGACGCGCCCGAAATCACCGATGCGGAAATCTGCCACGGGCTGGAACAGCCCTACGGTACGCCACCATTGAACAAAATGGCGATCGGGAAAAAACAAGCGGTCATCCTTTTTGATGATCTGATACGGTCCACCCCCACCTATCGGGTAGTTCCTTTCGTGCTTGACGAACTCCACCGCGCCGGTCTCTCCGATGACCAGATTCGCTTTGTCGCCGCCATCGGAACCCACGCACCCATGACCCGCGAGGAGTTCTGCAAAAAACTTGGCGAGGACATCGTAGAGCGATACCCGGTGTACAACCACAATATCTACGATAATGTCGTCCACGTCGGAACCACCTCTTTCGAAACACCCGTATACATCAACCGGGAAGTGGCGTCGTGCGATCTCAAGATCGGTATCGGCGGGGTGATGCCTTATTTTGGTCAGTGGGTACACAACGGCGGGGGCAAGATCATCTTGCCCGGTATTTCGGGTATAGAGACGATTACCGATTTTCATGTGACGTTTTATCAGCGGATCAAGGATCGTCCGCAGGATCCGCGTGTCGTCGAAGGCATCCCCCCATACCGGGTCAATCTCGAAGAGGCGGCGCGGTTGGCCGGGTTGGATATAAAAATAGACCTGATTCAGAACAATCGGCGTCAGGCGACAAAACTGTTTGTCGGCGATTTTATACAGACCCACCGCAATGCCTCGGCGTTTGGACGTACCCACTATGTTACGCCGGTCGCACCGCCGTCCGATGTCGTGGTGCTCAATACCTATCCCAAGGAAGACCAGCCGCTCTGCGGACTGTGGGTTGCCGTAAAATCGGTAAAACCGGGGGGCGACATCGTGATCGTTTCGCACAGCGCCACCGGTATTTCGCATACCCACTATCTGTTAGGGCGTTTTGGCACGGATTACGGCGGGCATGGATGGAATCCCGGACGGCATTTTCAGGTGGGTGAAGCCGGACGCATCATTTTTGTAACGCCGTATCCCACCCGCTACGATCGTGACAATTACAAGGGCGATCACATATATTTTGTCAAAACATGGGAGGAAGCGCGGAGTCTGCTGGAAAAAGGACGGACCATACCCGCCACGGTAGCCGTGTATCCGTATGGCGGACTCCACATGCCGGAAGCATAAAGGAGAAAGCGATCATGAAAAAAGCATTGTTTGTCTGGGGCGGATGGGCCGGTCACGAACCCAAACAGACCCAGGATATCTTTGTTCCCCTTCTCGAAAAAGAAGGGTACGAAATTACACAGTGCGATACACTCGACGCCTATCTGGATAAGGATCGTATGACCGAGTACGATCTGATCGTCCAGACCGTAACCATGGGTACGATCACGGGAGAACAGGAAAAGGGGTTGCTCGACGCCGTTGCCAGCGGGGTGGGATTTGGCGGGTGGCACGGCGGACAGGCGGACTCGTTTCGCAACAATACAAGCTATCATTTTATGGTAGGCGGCCAGTGGGTGGCGCATCCGGGCGGCATCATCGATTATACGGTCCACATCGTCAACCGAGACGATCCCGTTACCAGCGGGCTTAAAGACTTTCGGATGAACTCGGAACAGTACTACATGCACGTCGATCCGTCCAACGAGGTACTGGTGACGACCACATTTACCGGAGAACACGCGCCGTGGATCGAAGGATGCGTCATGCCGGTCGTCTGGCGCAGACGCTGGGGCAATGGCAAGGTGTTTCACTGCACCCTCGGACACCGGGCAAGCGATTTCGACGTACCGGAAGCGCGCGAACTGGTCCGCCGAGGGCTTCTCTGGGCTTCGCGCTAACACCGAAAGGGCACGACGATGGATCTACCTCAGTTCTACGATGCGCTCAATTCGGTCACGGCCATTCCGATCGTACCGTTTCGCAACGGACGCATCGATTACGAGGGGCATGCGAAAAACATCCGTTACCTGATGCATACCAACGCGCTGGACAGGGGACGCAAACGGGTGATCGCCATTGCGGGAACCAGTCTGATCCACCATTTCACGCCCGACGAACAGTTGCGATTGATCGAGATGGCTGGCAGAGAGATGGGAAAAGATGGTCTTCTCATGTCCGGCATCGTCCCCAATCCGTGGGCGACCGCCGAGTCGTTGATCGCCGCTCAGGCCCAACTGGCCCGCCCGCCCGATGTCTATCTGATCATGCCGCTTACCGGCGTGGCCGATCCGGAGGGGATGTACCGAGCGTATCTGGAGACGGGCGATCGGCTGGGACGGGAGTTCGGAACCCGGTTTTTGCTGTATTTACGTACGAAAAGCCATATAAAGACGTTTATCCGCTTGATCAACGAGTCCGAGTACTTTGTCGGCGTCAAGGTAGGGACGTCGGAGGAGGATGTTTTACCGCTGATCGAGGGGGTCGGGGACACGGGGATCGTCATGTGGGGGATCGGGGATCGCTGTACACGTGCCGCCGAGTTGGGCGCAAAGGGCCATACGTCGGGTATTGCGATCGTGGCGGCCCGTGCTTCGGATGCGATCAACAATGCCCAGCGTGCCCACGACTACGAGACCTCGCGTCGTATCGAAGCGGAGGTCGCCGCGCTGGAGGAACTGCGGTTTATGAACGACCGCCAGTACAACTATTCAGCGGTGGTCGAAGCCATGATACTTGGGGGGTGGGACGACGTAGAACCCGGCGAGGGAGGTCTTTTCAACCCACGTGTGCCCGCCTCGGTGGCGGACAAGGTCAAAACGGCGATAGAACACCTAAAAAGGTATCACTGATCCGTGGGATTCATATCGGAAGAATCTTCGATCCACACAAATACCTGATCGTCAAAGGTAAATAGGCGGTGCGTCTCTACATAGTGCGCGCCGCCTATGACGTATAGCCGTCCGTCGAGCGACCATGCCGCGCCCCACGACCGCGGGCCGGGCAGATCGGGGCCTGAACGCCAGGTGCGTGTTTCCGGTGTGTATCGGTATATTTTTTTTGATAGATACCCGCCCATTACCCATATCTCACCTTGATGGGTGGCCATGAGCGGGGCCTGCGGCAGTTCGGCAGGATATGGCAACGGATACCATATCCCCTGCGCAGGTGTGTACGCAAAAAATCCTTCCTTTCCGGCGACATAGGCGACGTCATCCAGCGTACATCCGGCAAACTGTCGCATCGGAACCGGTAGCCGCCGTTCCTGCCGCCATGTTGTTTCTCCTTCTCCGATACTTTCTACCGAATCGAGCGTCGTATTGTCCGGATCTGCGCCCCCTATGGCGTATATGCGATCACCAAGCGTCAGCACGACCGGTTCGATACGGGCGGTGTGCAGGCGTGGCCCCGGCGTACAGGTTTTGGTAGCCGGGTCGAATACAACGACATCGGCCAGCGGTTCGCGTGGCCCGTCGGGGTTGTCCGGCTCACGCAGGTTGGCCGCCCCGCCGACGATCCAGATGCGTTCGCCGAGCACGGCGATGCCATTGTAACACCGAGGAAACGGCATGCGCCCGACGATTGTCCATGTCTGAGGCGCTGGGTCAAAGACAAATACTTCGTCAAAAACGTGGGTAGCGGCGGGAAAGCCGTATTCCGAGGTAAGCCCGCCCGCTATGTACAACTTTCCATCGAGTGCTGTGGCAAAGATGTCGTGGTTTCCTGCCGAGAGGCGCGTCGTCTCATGCCAGTAGCATTGCCATGCGTCCGACTCCGGTGCGTGAACATAGAGATGCCGACCGGCGACCGCCCAGATATGGCCTTGTCGTCCCGTAAAAAGCAGTTCGATCGGCGCATCGAGGGGCGAGTCCGTCTCCACCTCCGAGACGACGGGTGTTCCGTCCGCTGTCAGATCGAGCACAGCGATCCGCCCCGACGCAAAACCCGCCATAACCCGACCGTCGGGGCCGCGTGCCAGCGCCGTGGCGTCATCGGAAAAAAGACCGGTTCGTGGTAAAACGCGCCAGGTAAAGTCGTTTTTGCGCGGATGAAAACGGAACAGACATCCTTCACCCAAAACCCATACAAAACCGTTTTCGTCGACCGCAAAACCGTCGGCTTTTGGGAAAGGACCGGGAGGCGCATCTTGCCATGCGCCCGTCCCAACAGGACGCACCTGCAGGACTGTCTCGCCCGGCGCGATACGCCAGTGATTTCCGTAGTGATCGGAAACAGACCGTGGCTCCGGCGCTATGTGCTGTGGAGAGGCAGCAAGCGTCGTCCCATCCCACCGAAGGGTCCGGTCCGTGTAGACGAAAAAAAGAGACCCGTCTGCGGAGGCTGCGAGGCGGGTCGGGGTTTCGGGGAGCGTGATGCAGTGAGTCATACGGAAGCGAGCCGTCAATCCTTGCCAAAGATTTTGAACAACTTATTTATAGGATCGTAGTATCGGTCCACCACGCGCTCTTTGAGCGGGATGATCGCATTGTCGGTGATGGTGATGTGTTCGGGGCACACTTTGGTGCAACATTTGGTGATGTTGCAATAGCCGATGCCCTGTTTCTCCTTGAGGTCCGGCAACCGATCTTCCGTGTCGAGCGGGTGCATTTCGAGCGCAGCGGTGTACACGAGCAGACGAGGACCGATAAACTCTTCGTGCAGGTCGTGTTCGCGGAGTACGTGACAGACGTCCTGACACAGAAAGCACTCGATGCACTTGCGGAATTCCTGCACCCGGTCGATGTCGGTCTGATCCATAAGCCACGTACCGTCGGCGTTGTCGGGTGGACGCGGCTTGAATTTTTTGATGGCTTTTTTAGCCTCAAAATTCCAAGAGACGTCGGTCACAAGGTCACGTATGGTCGGGAATGCTTTTATCGGTTCGATCGTGATGGCCTCGCCTTCGGGCATGTCGCTCATACGTGTCATGCACATAAGACGTGGTTTGCCGTTTACCTCGGCAGAACATGAACCGCATTTCCCGGCCTTGCAGTTCCAACGTACCGCCAAATCGGGGGCCGATTCCGCCTGAATCTGGTGTACGGCATCCAAGACGACCATCCCCTCTTCGGTTTGCGTCGTATACTCTTTGAATTCCCCGCTCTGATCGTTGCCCCGCCAGATGCGGAAGGTGGTCGCTCCCATCACTTGTTCTCCGCAATGATCTGCGCCAAGTCTTCGCGCAGGGGTGTCAACGGCACGCGGACGACTTCCATCGTACCTTCCGCGTTTTTGCGCAGTACGACGTTGAACTTACCGCATTCCTCGTCCTTGTTGGGATAGTCGTCGCGGAAATGTGCACCGCGGCTTTCTTTGCGCTCTATGGCGGCACGCGCTACCGCCTCCGACACGGTCAGCAGATTTTTGAGATCGAGCGCCGTGTGCCAGCCCGGATTGTATTCTCGGTTTCCGTCTACCGATACTTTTTCTGCGCGCGCGTTCAGACCGTCAATGACACCGAGCGCTTCCTGCATCTCCGCTTCTACCCGTACGATACCCACCAGTGCTTGCATCCGGTCCTGAAGTTGCTGTTGGATATTGAAAGGGTTTTCAGGGGTCGCCGGACGGTCGAACGGAGCGAGTGCTTCGGCGGCGGCGGTCTTGATCTGGTCTTCGTCGATACGACCGTACGAATTTTCTTTGGCAAACTGTGCGGCAAACTGTCCGGCGCGCTGACCAAAGACCAGAAGGTCGGACAGCGAGTTGCCGCCGAGCCGATTGGCTCCGTTCAAGCCTGCCCCGCATTCGCCTGCGGCAAACAGCCCCGGCACGGTGGACATCTGCGAATCGGCGTCCACACGGATGCCACCCATGACATAGTGGGTCGTAGGTCCCACTTCCATGGCTTCCTTTGTGATGTCTATATCTGCCAGTTGCTTGAACTGGTGATACATACTGGGCAGTTTGCGCTTGATATATTCCTCGGCGTTGGGGATGCGTTCCTTTATCCAAGAGATGTCGAGAAACACGCCGCCGTGCGGGGAGCCACGACCTTCGCGGATTTCGCGCATAATGCACCGGGCGACGTGGTCGCGGGTAAGCAGTTCGGGCGGTCTTCGGGCGTTTTTGTCACCTTGCGTGTAGCGCCACCCCTCTTCGGGGTTGTCGGCGGTCTGATTGACATACAACGGGGGAATATCGTCAAACATAAACCGCCGCCCCTCGGTGTTGACCAGAATGCCGCCTTCGCCCCGTACCCCTTCGGTGACCAGGATGCCTCGCACGCTCGGCGGCCACACCATGCCGGTCGGGTGAAACTGGACAAACTCCATGTCCATCAGGTCGGCACCCGCGTGATAGGCGAGGCTATGACCGTCCCCGGTGTATTCCCAACTGTTGCTGGTGATCTTGAAGGCTCTTCCGATGCCGCCGGTCGCCAGCACTACTGCTTTGGCGCGAAACACGCGGAACCGGCCCCGTTCACGGTCGTAGCCAAACGTGCCGACTACCCGGTCTCCGTCTTTGAGCAACGCACTGACCGTGTGTTCCATATACACTTCAACGCCCTGATGGATGCCGTGATCCTGAAGCGTCCGGATCATCTCCAGACCGGTGCGGTCTCCCACATGGGCAAGACGCGGATATTTGTGTCCACCAAAGTTGCGTTGCAATATGCGTCCGTCCGCCGTACGGTCGAACAGCGCGCCCCAGGCTTCCAGTTCACGGACGCGGTCCGGCGCTTCTTTGGCGTGCAGTTCGGCCATGCGCCAATTGTTCAAATACTGACCGCCGCGCATCGTGTCGGCAAAATGCACCGACCAGCCGTCGCGCTCGTCCACATTGGCCAGCGCCGCGGCGACGCCACCTTCGGCCATGACGGTGTGCGCCTTGCCTAAAAGCGACTTGCACACAAGGCCTACCGATACTCCCGCCGCAGACGCTTCGATGGCGGCCCGAAGACCGGCTCCGCCGGCGCCGATTACCAAAACATCGTGTTCGTGCTGAAGATAGTCGCTCATCAGAATATTCTCACATCCGTCCAGACGCCCATGGCCACCAGCCGGATATATGCGTCGGTAAATCCGACCCATACCAGACTGATCCACGCATAGAGCATGTGTTTACGGTTTAGACAGCTTACACATTGATAGGCGGCGTGACGAACCGGCGCTTTGGAGAGCAGGTTCAACGATCCGCCGGCAATGTGCCGCAAGGAATGACAACTAAAGGTGTACGCACCGAGAAAGACCACGTTCAAAAGCAGTACGATGGAACCGACACCGATGCCAAAGTCGGAACCACCCGCGTCGTTGGGAAACCAGAACCCCACCCATGCGTCGTATCCCAAAAAGCCGATAATAGCGATTGCCACATACATAAAGTACCGGTGGATATTCTGCATGATAAGCGGAAACGACTGCTCACCGCGATACCGGGAACGCGGTTCGGAAACCGCGCACGACGGCGGGTCCGCCCAGAAGGCTTTGTAGTACGCGCCTCGATAATAATAACAGGTAAGTCGGAAACCGGCGGGAGCCCAAAGAATCAGAAACGCCGGAGAAAAAGGCAACGCCGACGGCCACCAGTCGGGACGTGCGCCAAACAGGCTGTGCGGAGAACTACCAAAAATTTCGGGCGAATAAAACGGAGAAAGATACGGGCCCCAAGAGTAAAAATCCCCCTGAAACGCCGCCCATGTCGAATAAACGATAAAGGCAGACAACCCACAGAAGACAGCCAGCGGTTGAATCCACCAGGTGTCTCGCCGGCGCGTCTGCCCCATGCCTTTCAGCTTCAGCGGTATCTCTGCGGTTTTGGACATAAAGACCCTTTCGTTTGACCGGTTGAAATACTACAGCGAGCGCACCCTTCTCAGCGGTTGCCGCCAGACCCGCGACACCCCCGGAATGCTTGTCCAAGCCATGTTCAAAAACTTGTCGAGGGGATGGTTCAAGGCATATCTCCAAGCGCTCGAACTTCTTGTCGAAAACGCCGACGTAAATATAGGTTGGATACCGGTATCGTGCAATCAAAAATTGCGTGAAAAATCGCGTCTTGCAAGCTTATTGACGACCATCTCTCGAAAAACTATATTCCTTGCGACCGTTTTCCCTCAACCCGTCCGTCGGAATCTACATGAACCCTCTCAAACCCAAAGCGCTCAACCCCGGCGACACCCTCGGCGTCGTTGCACCCGCCAGCCGTCCGACACAACCCTCCACGGTGCGCCGAGGCATCCGAGAACTCCAACAAATGGGGTTTCGCGTCAAAACCGGCGTACACCTTGCCGACCGGTACGGGTATCTGGCCGGAACCGACACGGACCGCCAAGCCGATCTTGAAGCCGCGTTTCTCGATCCCGAAATCGACGGCATCGTGTGTGTGCGTGGCGGTTATGGATGCGCCCGTCTGCTGTCGACGTTGAATTTTGACGTCATAAAAGCCAACCCCAAAGTATTTGTGGGATACAGCGACATCACCACACTCCATCTTGCCTTTTACCGGACCGCCGGGCTGATCACCTTCTGGGGGCCTATGGTGGCGTCCGAGATGGGCAAGCATTTCAACGCTTACAACCGTGAGCGCTTCGAAAAAGCCGTTATGCACACCACCCCCCCCGGTGAAATCGTCAACCCGTCAGATGCCCAGCCAGTGCAGACGCTCGTCTCCGGACGCGCCTCCGGTACGCTGATCGGCGGAACGCTTTCGCTGTTGACCGCCACGATTGGCACGCCCTACGAAGTCGATCTAAACGGTGCTATCTTTTTTTTTGAAGATATCGGAGAAGAACCCCATCGTATCGACCGGATGCTGACGCAGCTTTTGCTGGCTGGCAAATTGGACCACGTGGCCGGCATCGTCGTCGGCGAGTGCATCGCCTGCGAAAGCCCGCCGCATCATCCCGCGTTTCCGTATGGTAACTTTCATCTGGAAGAGATTATAGAAGACCTGCTGGTTCCGTTGGGTGTGCCCATGGTTTCGGGACACTGTATCGGACACGGAACCTACAAGGCCACCCTGCCGATCGGGGTCATGGCCACACTCGACGCCGATCGGGGCGTACTGATCATAGACGAAGCCGGAGTCAGATAATATGTCCTTTCAAGTACTGATCGACGAACCGTTGCCGGAAAACCTGTCCGATATGCTCACCCCTGCCTGTACCCTGCATCTCTGGAGCGACATGACGCTGGACGACGACCGGTATGTGCGGGTGGTAGGGCTGTTTACCTACGGCCATCGGCGTGTGGACGCGGCTATCATGGACCGGACGCCGGGACTCAGAATCATCAGCAATTTTGGCGTCGGGGTAGACCATATAGATCTTGAAGCGGCAAAAACGCGTGGCATTCCGGTCGGAAACACACCCCGTCTACTGGACGGGGCTACCGCCGACATGACGTTTGCCTTGCTCATGGCAGCCGCCAGAAACGTCGTCACCGGGGATCGTTATGCCCGAAGCGCGGCGTTTACGCATTACGATCCCAGCATACTACACGGGGCCGAAATTCATGGCAGCACGATCGGCATCGTCGGTATGGGTAGCATCGGTAAACAAGTGGCACGGCGCGCATCCGGATTCGACATGACCATTCTGTACCACAACCGCCGCCGCGACCCCGACGACGCGCGTTACCACGCCGCCTACGTGTCGCTCGACGAACTGCTCGAACGCGCCGATTTTGTCACGCTCAACTGTCCCCTGACATCTGAAACGCGCCATCTGATCGACCGAAAGGCGTTGCGGCGCATGAAACCGACCGCCATCCTCGTCAATCTCGCGCGGGGCGGTGTCGTAGACCACGACGCACTGGTCGAAGCGCTGCAAAACCAGTGGATCGCGGGCGCGGCGATCGACGTGACCGAACCGGAACCCCTGCCGCGCAACCATCCGCTTCTTGGACTCGATAACGTAGTCATCGCGCCGCATCTGGGCAGTGCCACGACACAAACGCGTATGGCCATGGCCCGGCGTTCGGCGGACAATCTGCTGGCAGGGCTGGAAAACAGACCCTTGATCACACGGGTGGTATGACGGGCTATGTATTCTTTTACACCGCTCGAAAAACGAATCGCTATCATTGATCTCGGCTCCAACTCGGCCCGACTGATGGTTGCCCAATACACGCCCGGTCAGGTGTTCAAAATCACCGATGAGGTAAGCCGGCGTGTGCGGCTCGGCGAAGGGATGGCCGAGTCGGGGCGTCTTCATGCCGCGGCCGTCATTCGCGCATTCGACACGCTCCAGATGTTTCGGGCCTTCTGCCGCGCACAGGGCATACGCCGTATCGTTCCGGTGGCGACGGCCGCGGTGCGCGACGCTTCGAACGGCGAAGAGTTTCTGGCCGCCATCCGAAAAAGCACGGGGCTTTCCTTTCGTGTATTGACCGGCGAAGAGGAAGCGTATTACGGCGCTTTGGGCGTTCTGCACAGCGTAGGATTGTCCGACGGTCTGGTGATGGACGTAGGCGGCGGGAGCATCGAAATCAGCCGTATCGAAGCAAATCGGTTTGTCAAAGGAACCACGCTCCCTTTTGGCGCGGTCCGCACAACCGAAGCCTATCTCCCGGGCGAACTCCCCCCGTCTACCGATGTGGCTCGGCTCCGCGAGACCGTCGCGGCGGCCTTCGATAATATCGACTGGATGCGGTTACGCAAAGGAGGCGTACTGGTTGGACTTGGCGGAACCATGCGTCAGCTTGCCCGTATCGACCGCTATCTGAGGGGCTATCCTTTCGGGCTGATCAACGGATACGAAATCCGACTCAGACGGCTCGAAAATATCGTCAGACGACTCGAAACCACACCCATATCGCAACGCACTCAACATTTGCCAGGTTTATTGGAAGACCGCGCCGATATCATCTTTGCCGGCGCGATGGTCATCGAGGGCGCGATGCGCCGCGCGCGCGCTTCCACCCTGCGTATCAGCGGTCAGGGGCTACGCGAAGGGCTGTTTTACGAAATCTTTTTCAAAGGACATCCCGCCCCGTCCCCGGGTGCACTACGTCGGTTTAGCGTACTCAACGTGGCGCGCATGTACGGCTATGAGGCCGCACACACCGAGCATGTGGCGCATCTGGCACTTTCGCTGTTTGACCAGCTCAAGCAGGCACACGGATACGGCGAAGCGGAACGCGAGTATCTGTGGGCCGCCGCCATGCTTCATGACATCGGAACCGTCGTCGATTATTACGACCACCACAAACATTCGGCTTATATCATCCTCAGCGCCGGCCTGCCCGGATACTCGCATCGAGAAACGATCCTGATCGCCGAACAATGCCGGTATCATCGAAAAGGACAACCGTCGGATTTCCCGTATGCCGTTCTGCTCAGAAAAGATGACGGGCCTCGTATCGCAAAGTTGGCGGCGTTGTTGCGTTTGGCCGAATTTTTAGACCGAAGCCGCGCGCAGACTGTCAGGGACGTCCGGATACATCTGGAAGGAAAACGTGCGTTTTTGATGGTCATCCCGCGAACACCCGGCGCGGCGTCGGTGGAAATATGGGAGGCATTGCTTCACGCCGATCTTTTCGAACAGGCGTACGGCGTCAGCCTTGAGATCGAAGAAATGTAGCTATGCGCAAGGAGACGATATGGAAAAGATCGGGGTAGGGGTGATCGGGTGCGGGGTAATGGGCAAGGCCCTTGCCGTAGCCTGCAACCGGTTGGAACATGCGGTGGTAAAGACCGTGTGCGATGTAAATGAGGAGATGGCCAAACAGGCCGCCGCCGAACTCGGAGCCATTGCCTTCTCGGATTATCATCGCATGTTGGAACGTGAGGACGTACAGGCTGTCCTGATCGCGGTGCCCGGTTTTCTTCACGAAGCGCCTGCCGTTGCCGCCGCGCAGGCCGGGAAACACGTTTTCTCCGAAAAGCCTATGGCCGTAAGCCTGGCCGCCTGTGACGCCATGATCGCGGCCTGCGACGCCAACCGGCGCATCCTCGGCGTAGGGCACGTATGCCGGTTTCACGGTGTTCATTCACAAATAAAACGAATGGTTGTCGAAGGCCGTATCGGCACGCCTACCTGTATGACCGTACGTCGTCTTGGCGGCGGATGGAGCGGTGTATGGGCGCAGAAGTGGCGGCTTGAACGCGCCAAGTCGGGCGGCACGCTCATGGAAGTAAACGCCCACGAAATCGACTTTATGCGGTGGGTGTGTGGCGACGTAAAGCGCGTCACGGCACAAGGAGGCCAATTCCGCGAAAAACAGACCGACTTCGAAGACATCATGCTTGTCATCCTCGAATTCGAAAACGGCGCGCTCGGTCTTCTACACTCTTCCAACGCCTCTACGGTGGGTGAATACGGGGGGCGGCTCGACGGCTCCGAAGGCTCGCTGCATTTTGCGAGCATTTGGGGTGAAAACGCAGGCATCCGTCACGCCAGGTTTGGCGAGGAGGCCGTCTTTTTGCCCCTCTCCGAAATCGTGGTCGAAGAACCGGTGCAGGCCGAATTACGCGGATTTATCGATGCCATTTGCCACAAGGTGGCCCCACCGGTGACCGGACGCGACGGACGCGCCGTGGTGGAAATCGCGCTGGCCGCCTACGAGTCGGCTAAAACCGGAAAACCGGTCGATCTGCCGGTGTAACCCCCCCCTGTTTTGATAGCGGTCGCGCCGCCACCAAACATCCGGTAAACGGACCCCCCCATGCTTCGTCCGATCACACGCCGCAGGTTTCTCAGACTTGGCATCGCCGCCGTTGTAGCATCCGCCGCA